>JAEEHZ010000190.1 GCA_016281115.1 Clostridiaceae bacterium
AATGGCTCTGGCGGTTGTAGTGGCAAAAATCGTAGGCTGTTCTTTGCCCGTACTTGCAAAAAGGATCGGTTTTGACCCTGCGGTTATGGCAAGTCCGTTTATCACAACAATTGTAGACGCCGTTTCACTGATGATCTATTTCGGAATCGTTTCGAGCGTTATGGCTTTATAAATCAAATGAAATACTTGATTTTTTGCGTTTATGGTATTATAATAACGCAGTAACTAAATAAACTTAAACGGGGGTGCCGTTAGGCTGAGATTATACCCTTTGACCTGATTCGGATAATGCCGGCGTAGGGAGCTTATATTGCACCGTGCGGTCGCGCGGTGCTTTTAGTTTGTAATACTTATCAATCAGTAAGGAGAATAACAAATATGAAAACCGATTCAAAAAAACTAAATTCAAACAATATTAAAAGGCTTGTGCTTACCGCCGTACTGATCGGCTTGGCGACTGCACTGAGTATGCTGAAAATTTGGCAAATGCCTTTGGGCGGTTCGGTCACACTGCTTTCCATGTTACCTATCGCACTTATTTCAATTGAGTACGGTGTTGTGTGGGGACTTTCCGGTGCGTTTATTTATTCTTTGCTTCAAATGGGGCTGTCTATTGCAAAAGTGCTTTCGTGGGGCTTGGCTCCTGCGGCAGTTGTCGGCACAGTACTGCTCGACTATATCCTCGCGTATACTGTTCTCGGCTTTTCGGGTATGTTCAGAAAAAAAGGTGTTCCCGGTATTTGCATCGGCGTGTTTATCGCAGTTCTTTTAAGATTTGTATGTCATCTGCTTTCAGGGGCAATTATATTTGACATTTGGATGCCTGACGATTGGGCTAATCCGTTTATTTATTCTTTCTGCTACAACGGTTTGTATATGCTGCCCGAACTGGTTCTAACTATGTTAGGCGCTGTTCTGCTGTTCAAAACTCCGAGTTTTAACAAGCTTATGAGCAGTAATATGGAATACAGAAGATAAAAATGAAACTTGAAATTTAAGAGAATAAATGTTAAAATTTCAGTAGATTTTTTCTTGGAGGAATAATATGCTTTTAGTCGCCAATACACTTAATATCAACTATTTAGGTCTTGCATTTGGGTGTATAGTTGCTTTAACGGGGCTGATTATTGCCGTTTCGGCGTTCATAATGCCGTCCTCAAAAAGCAAAAGGCGAGGCTCGGCTTCGGTCAAGCGCACACGTATAAACTATCAGAAACCACATAATAAAAAGTATAAAACCAAGATAAAATACAAATAATTCCGCCCGTAGCGAAGCTGGATATCGCAGCAGATTCCGATTCTGAAGGACAGGGGTTCAAATCCCTTCGGGCGGGCCAGAAACGCCCCTCGACTAACGCCGAGGGGCTCAAATAATGTTTAATAAAGAATAACGAATAAATTATAATACCACTTAATGGGCGTTTCTGTATTATTCTTTATTATTCATTCTTTTTTATTTATTCTTTAAAATCGCCGTTAAGGAGAAGAACATATGTATAATAACAATCCTCTCTTAGATAAATCTCTTAAATTCTCTGCGAGAATTGTAAAACTTTATCAATTCTTATCAAAAGATAAAAAAGAGTCAATTATTTCCAAACAAATTATACGCAGCGGAACATCAATAGGCGCAAACGCTAACGAAGCGGTTTATGGTATCAGTCAAGCTGATTTTATCGCAAAACTACAAATCTCATTAAAAGAAACTGCTGAAACGGAGTATTGGTTAAAACTGCTTCTATTGTCAGAGTATATTGATAAAAAAACAGCCAATTCACTTATCGAAGATTGTTTAGAGATAAAACGTATCCTAATAGCTTCCCTGAAAACTGCGAAAGGCTCTCAATAAAAGCACGCCTATTTTCCCCTAGACTAACGCCGAGTGGCTAAAATAGTATTGAATATAAATAATAAATGAACTCCGCTTATACCGGGCATTGCAACTGGTATTTGCGGAGCATTATTATGAGGTTTTCAATTTTCATTGATTTCAAAGGTAACCAATATACGGCACCGCACCCATTATTTGTGCGTTGATATGTAAGGTGTAGGCATGTTAGAATTAATTAGGCGCTAAATTCGCCCAAAGCTTTGTGAAAGGAGAATTAATATGAAAAAAATAACGAAGCTTTTAGCAGTAGTTCTTGCTGCAATGATAATCGGAGCAGGTGCAGGTGTAAAGGTTGACGCTGCCTGTGCGCAGGCTCAGGGAGGTTTCAGAACCGTTTGCGGAATTAATCAAAGAGATTGCGGCAATCTAAACGGTAACTTAAATGAGATATTTAACTGTTACGGCCGTAACTGCAAATGGGATGTAAACGATTTGCTCAGACGTTTGCTTGGCGGCAAAGCACCTTGTATCGGTTGCGACACCGATTCATCTTGTATTGGCTGTGATACCGATTCATCTTGTAGCGGTTGTGATACCGATTCATCTTGTATCGGTTGTGATACCGATTCATCTTGTATCGGTTGTGATACGGATAAATCAAAGCCAAACAAGCCCGATTCCGACACTTGCGGAGACAAATGCACCGACACTGCAAAAGACAGATCTTCCGACACCCAAAACAAACCTATCTCTCAGCCCGGCGACGAAGCAGGTTACAACTCCTCTTATGAGGACGAGGTAATAAGACTTGTAAATGCAGAGCGCGCAAAATACGGTCTTTCCGAACTCAAAAAAGATTCAAAGGCAACACAAGCGGCTCGCATCAGAGCAAAAGAGATCGTAACAAAGTTTTCGCACACCAGGCCCAATGGAAGCTCTTGCTTTACGGCGGCAAAGGAGATCGGCGCAACATACCGCTCGGCAGGTGAAAACATAGCATACGGATACAGCACTCCTAAACAGGTAGTAGACGGCTGGATGAATTCGGAAGGTCACAGAAAAAATATTCTTTCTTCTTCCTTTTCAAAAATAGGAGTAGGTTGTTATAAAAGCGGCAGAGTGCTTTATTGGTCACAGTTTTTTATGGGATAACTGAATAACCTTTCGCCGAAAAGGCGCCCCCGAAATATCGGGAGCGCCTTTTTTATTGAGGAAAAAATATATGTTAAAAAATATAATATGTTTTATGACTCATAATCCGAATCGTCATACTCTATGTCGGAATCGGAAAAGTCAAACTCCAAATGCTCGCCGCAATTGGGGCATTTTATCTCGCCCTCAGCAAGTACATCTTCGCTTACGCATATCTTTTCATTGCAAGAGGGGCATGTAACCTCAAAATATTCGTCCATATCATCGGTTATGTCTTCCCCTTCATCTTCGGAAGAATCATCATCTGCTAATTCGTCTCTCAAATCGCAATCAAAGTCGTCACAATTATCACAATCATAATCGCATTCATCTTCGTCTAAATCGTTAAGGTCGTCATCGTCGTCATAATACTCATCATAATCGTCATAATCGTCATCGTCGTCATTGTAGCCAAACTCCTCGTCAAGCTCATAAAGAAGATCGTCAAAATCATCTTCAAGAGTTGCCAGGTCTTCATCTACGGCGTCGATATGTTCGGTCATATCATCAACATAGCACTCAAGATCTTCAAGCTCTTCTGCCATTTCCTGCAAAACATCTATAATTGATTTTATCACCCTTACCTCGTCTTTGCTTTCGTCAAGACGGATACCTTCGGTCAATCCTTTGATATAGGCAATTTTTTCTATGAGAGTCATAATAAATCTTCCTTTCGTAAGCTATATTGGCTTTTAATTATGCACGGCCGAGATATTCGCCGGTTCTGGTATCTATCTGGATCTTCTCACCCTCATTTATGAACAGCGGCACTTTTATTTCTGCCCCTGTTTCAAGCGTTGCAGGCTTTTGAACGTTTGTTGCCGTGTCACCCTTGAAGCCCGGCTCTGTTTCGGTTACAGTAAGAACAACAAAGTTGGGCGGCTCTACGCCAAACACATTGCCCTTGTAAGAAAGAACCTTGCAAACCTCATTTTCTTTAACGAACTTAAAGTTATCAGCTAATATATTTTTGTTTATCGGAATCTGCTCATAAGTTTCGTTATCCATAAAATAATAAAGCTCACCGTCGTTATAGAGATATTCCATATCGCGTCTCTCTATATAAGCAGTTGGATATTTGTCGTTAGGGTTGAAGGTCTTTTCAACAACGCTTCCTGTGATAACATTTCTTATTTTTGTGCGAACAAAAGCTGCGCCCTTGCCCGGCTTTACATGCTGAAATTCTATTATAGAAACAACCTGACCGTCCATCTCGAAAGTAACGCCGTTTCTAAAATCTCCTGCACTAATCATTGGTACCCCTCCTAAAAAAGTAATACAACATCAATATAAAAATCGACTGTCATCTTGTACATTATACATAATACAATAGAAAAAAGCAATAGTTTTGAAAAATTTTGTTATGTTCACATATTACCGCAAATTGCTAATGACACAAGCATTGATTCGCTTTTACAGGGCGTCATTCTCACCGAGATATTTTTCCACTATAAAACGCGGTCTGCGCTTTGCTTCTAAATAGATTTTACCAATATATTCGCCGATTACGCCGATCGCCAAAAGCTGCAAGCCGCCTATTGCCCACACTGAGCACAAAAGACTTGCCCAACCGCTCACTGTCCAGCCTGCAAAGAATGCAACCAGAGAATATATGATCATAATAAGGCTTATGAAGAATATAATAAATCCGAGCCAAGTTATCATTCTTATCGGCTTGATGCTCAGTGAGGTAACGCCCTCCCAGGCAAGCGCAAGCATTTTTTTCAGCGGATATTTGCTTTCGCCTGCAAGGCGTTCGAAACGCTCATATTTTACTATATCATATTTAAAGCCGACCATCGGCACCATTCCGCGCAGGAAAATATTTGTTTCTTTATAGAGCGAAAAAGCTTGCAATGCCCTTTTGCTCATAAGACGGAAATCGGCATGGTTGAATATCACCTTTGCGCCGAGTTTATTAAGTATTTTATAGAATGATTCCGCTGTAAATCTCTTGAAGAACGTATCGGTCTCTCGCTTTGAGCGCACACCGTAAACAACATCGCAACCATCTTCGTACTTTCGGAGCATTTCATCAAAGGCATTTATATCATCCTGCAGATCGGCATCTATTGATATGACAGCGTCAGCCTTATCTTTAAGGGTCATAAGTCCTGCCAAAAGAGCATTTTGATGCCCTCTGTTGCGTGAAAGCTTGATTCCTTCATAAATACTGTTTTCCTTGTGGAGCGATTCTATAATGCTCCAGGTAGAATCCTTTGATCCGTCATCAATAAACACGATTTTGCTGTCATATGTAATTTTACCGTCTGACATGAGCTGTTCATATTTTGTTTTCAATTTTTGTGCCGAATCGCGCAAAACTTCTTCTTCATTGTAGCACGGTATGGCTAGATAAAGTTTTGTCATAATATTCAACCTCATTTTGATTATTTATTCTTCAATGTTCTTTTTGTAACACCTATGGCACATTGCGACATAGCTGTCGTTGCCGCCGAGCATTATCTGACTGCCCTGTGTTACAACTCTGCCTGTTTCGTCTATTCTGGCGTTCACTGTGGCTTTTCTGCCGCAATGGCACATTGTTTTTATTTCTTCTATGCAGTCTGCTATTTCCATAAGCCGCATACTGCCGGGAAACAGCCTTGTCAAAAAGTCGGTCCTTAAGCCGAAACAAAGCACGGGAATATCTTTATCATCTACAATTTTGCGAAGCATTTGTATTTGCTCGGGAGTAAAAAACTGGCACTCGTCCGCTATTACTACGTCAATATTTTTGTTTTCGCATACTTTATCAAGCATTTTGCATATGTCATTATCCGGACAAACAATATCGGCTTTTGCCTCAAGTCCTGCGCGTGAGCGGACAACATCGGCGCCGTCACGGGTATCTGTTGAGGGCTTGATAAGCCAAACGCCCATATTCTTTTCTTCGTAATTGAATTTGGTAATAAGAGCTTGAGCAGTTTTACTGCTGCCCATCGCTCCGTATTTAAAATAAAGCTTAGCCATTTTTCTTCTCCCCGTTTATTAATTTAATATATAGGATGTTTTTCGCATATTTCTTTTACTGACTTTTTAATACCGTCTTTTCTGTTGTCAAAATCTTCAATAGCGTCGCAGATGATGGAAGCCACTTCCCTACATTCCTGCTCGTTTAAACCTCGTGTTGTTATCGCAGGCGTGCCTATTCTTATTCCGCTTGTTATAAACGGGCTTCGCGGCTCGCCGGGTATTGTGTTTTTATTTACGGTTATATTAACTTCGTCAAGGCGGGTCTCAAGCTCTTTTCCCGTTAAGTCCGTATCTTTAAGATTTAAAAGCATAAGGTGATTATCCGTTCCGCCTGAAACGAGCTTTACTCCCCTATTTAAAAATTCATCAGCCATTGCAGAGGCGTTATTTATGATACGCTTTGCATAATCTTTAAATTCGGGCTTAAGCGCTTCACCGAAGCACACAGCCTTAGATGCGATTATGTGCATAAGCGGACCGCCCTGTGTACCCGGAAATATAGCTTTGTCGATCTGCTGCGCATACTTTTCTTTGCAAAGTATCATTCCGCCGCGGGGACCTCTTAACGTCTTGTGTGTTGTTGTTGTAACAAAGTCCGCATAAGGTACAGGCGAAGGATGCACACCGGCCGCAATAAGGCCTGCAATGTGCGCCATGTCGACCATAAGGTAAGCGCCGCAGGCATCGGCTATCTCTCTGAATCTCTTAAAGTCAATTATCCTGGGATATGCGCTTGCACCGCATACGATCATTTTAGGTTTTGATTCTACCGCAGTTTGATACAGCTTATCGTAATTTATCAAATGTGTTTCGGGGTCAACGCCGTAGCTTATAAAATTATAGTATTTGCCCGATAGATTTACGGGCGAGCCGTGTGTAAGATGTCCTCCCTCGGACAGATTCATACCAAGCACCGTGTCTCCCGGTTTCAGCATTGCAAAATACACGGCTGTGTTCGCCTGCGCCCCTGAGTGCGGCTGAACATTTGCGTGCTCCGCGCCGAAAAGCTTGCAGGCACGGGCTATCGCCAGTTTTTCTACTTCATCAACAAACATACACCCTCCGTAGTATCTTTTATCGGGATACCCTTCGGCATATTTATTTGTTAGCACACTGCCCATTGCCGCCAAAACGGCAGGTGAAACTATATTCTCGGATGCTATAAGCTCCAGGTTGTTTTGCTGGCGTTCCTTTTCTCTTTTTATCATTGCCGATAAATCGGGATCGTACTGATTTAAAAAATTAATATAATCTAAAGTGTTTTCGTACATATTAAGTCTGCGAAATAGTTTGCACCGCAAATATCTCGCCTCTCCTTTCAGGCAGATTTAAGCATACACTGCTCCTGCTACCATAGTGAATTATATTACATACCCGCAAAAATTGCAAGCAAATTGACTATAATACATCTAATATTTCCAAAACAGCACAAACTTAAACGCCGTACTCTGCAAATTCGCAAAGCACGGCGCTGTTATTAATAAAAATTAAAGTGATCTTACCTTAAGCACGCCCGGCATAACTTTTATTGCTTCGGGGTCTGCATTCTCGGCATCGTCGATTATTGTGTAAGCGTAATCACCGCGTGTTTTGGTTACAGCCTTGCCCATTTGTGCAAGCTTTGAAATGAGTTCATCGCAAGCCTTATGAACAACGCATACGCGTCTGCCGCTTCTCTCAACCGAAATATTAGGCAAATTTACACTGTTTACTATATTGCCGTTTTCAAGGTACTCCATAACCTGTTTTGCGGCCATATAAGCGCAGTTCTCTTCAGATTCGGGAGTAGAAGCTCCAAGATGAGGCAACGCGGTAACGCCTTCGGCTCCTATAATGTCATCGGTGGCAAAGTCTGTTACATAAGCAGCCATTTTGCCGCTTTCAAGCGCCTCTAAGATATCTCCCGACGCAACAAGACCGTCACGTGAGAAGTTAAGTATACGAACGCCGTCTTTCATCTTTGCGAGGGACTCTTTGCTTATCATACCTTTTGTTCCGTCGTTAAGAGGAACGTGAAGCGTAATATAATCGGAAACAGCGTATATATCGTCAAGATTTTCGGTGAATTTCATTGTAGGCGACATTTTGCTCTTGCCCTGTTCAGACAAATAGGGATCATATCCTATAATGCTCATACCAAGTGCCTCTGCGGCGTGGGCAACGAGCATGCCTATTGCGCCCATACCTACTATACCCAAAGTTTTGCCCTTGATCTCGGGACCTGCAAATGAGCTTTTACCTTTTTCTACGAGCTTGCCTACTTCGCTGCCGCTGCCCTTAAGAGTTTCAGCCCATTTTGCGCCTTTAACTACCTTACGGGAGCTTATCAGCAAACCGCATATAACAAGTTCTTTTACGGCGTTTGCATTTGCGCCGGGTGTATTGAACACACATATTCCCTTTTCACTGCACTTGTCAAGGGGAATATTGTTAACGCCTGCGCCTGCTCTCGCGATTGCCAAAAGGCTCTCGGGCAATTCCGTATCGTGCATTGAAGCACTGCGGACAAGCACTGCTTCGGGGTTTTTCATGTCCTCTGAATAAGTATAATTATCGGTAAAGCAATTTAAACCTACTTTGCTTATTTTGTTAAGCAATAATACATTGTACATTTCTATCACTCCGTTTTCCTGTCAGAATAAAAATCAGGAATTTTCTTTTTCAAATTTCTTCATAAACTCAACAAGCTTTTCTACGCCTTCAATAGGCATAGCGTTGTAGATGGAAGCTCTCATACCGCCAACGCTTCTGTGGCCCTTGAGGTTGATAAAACCAAGCTCTTCTGCTTCTTTGAGGAATTTTGCGTTAAGCTCGTCGCTGTCGGTAACAAAAGGAACATTCATAAGAGAACGGTCTTCTTTTACAACAGTGCCTCTGAACATTTTTGAGCTGTCAAGGAAATCGTAAAGGATAGAAGCCTTTTTGATGTTTCTTTCCTTCATTTTTTCAAGACCGCCGATATCGTTTTTGATCCACTCCAGAACAAGCTTAGCCATATAAATAGTGTAGCAAGGGGGAGTATTAAACATAGAGCCTGCGTCTGCGTGGGTCTGATAGTTAAACATTGTGGGAGTAAAGTCCATAGCGTTGCCTATGAGATCTTCTCTGACTATTACGATCGTAAGTCCTGCGGGAGCAAGATTTTTCTGTGCTCCTGCAAAAAGCAGACCGAATTTTGAAACATCTATCGGCTCACTGCATATGCAGGAAGAAATATCGGCAACAAGCGGAACATCGCCTGTGTCGGGCAACTCGTGATAGCAGGTGCCGTAGATCGTATTGTTCATACAGATGTGAAAATAATCTGCGTCTTTACTGAATGTTGAGGGATCAAGCTTTGGTATGTAGTTATATGTTTTATCCTTGGAAGAAGCAACGATATGAGCTTCGCCGTATTTAGAAGCCTCTTTTTGAGCTTTGTCCGCCCACTGACCGGTAATTACGAAATCGGCCTTTTTATTTTTGTTCATAAGGTTAAGCGGAACCATAGCGAACTGTGACCATGCGCCGCCTTGTAAAAACAGGACTTTGTAATTATCCGGTATATTCATAACCTCACGAAGAAGGCTTTCAGCCTCTTTGATAATACCGTCATAAACCTTTGAGCGGTGAGACATTTCCATTACAGACTGACCGCTGCCCTTGTAATCGAGCATTTCGTCTGCTGCGATTTTTAATACTTTTTCGGGAAGCACGGAAGGACCTGCCGAAAAATTATAAACTCTTGCCATTTTAAAGACTTCCTCTCAAATTATAATTTTGGTGGATAATTATACCGCACCGTATAGTGATGATACCATTTTAAGGGATCAAAGTCAATTGATATTTTTATATTTTGTCTGAATTATTTATAATTTGTATTACAGCTGTAAGTATAAATATATAAAAGTTGAAAAGAAGAAAACTATATGTTAATATATTGTAAAATATAATTTGTTATATGGCAGAGGTTACTATGTTATTTGCAAGTACAGTATTTTTATATGTTTTTTTGCCCGTTACTCTTATTCTGTATTATACCGTATGTAAAAAATCGAGACGCGCTCAGAATATTCTGCTTTTATTAAGTTCGCTGCTTTTTTATGCATGGGGCGAACCGGTTTTTGTTCTGATAATGATAGCGTCTATTGTTGTTAACTATTTTTTGGGGCTGTTAATAGAAAAAAACAGAGCTAACAAAGGCATTTCCCGTTTAATAATAGCGACAACTGTTATTTTTAATCTCTCGTTTTTATTTGTATTTAAGTATTTGGGATTTACGATGAGATTATTTAATAACATATTTACCGCAAAACTCAATGTCCCCGATATTGCTCTGCCTATAGGCATATCGTTCTTTACATTTCAAGCTATGTCGTATGTTTTTGATGTATACCGCAAAAAAGGGAAAGTTCAAAAAAATATACTTAACGTAGCATTATATATTTCCTTCTTCCCCCAGCTTATAGCGGGACCGATTGTAAGATATCAAACGATCGCGGAACAGATCAATAACCGTAGAGAAACAATGGACGACATCACAAAAGGTGTGTGCAGATTTATTATAGGGTTGGGGAAAAAAGTACTTATTGCAAACAATATGGCAGTAATTGCAGACGCTGCGTTTGAAAATCAACCTCAAAGCACTGCGTTTGCTTGGCTTGGAGCGCTGGGATATACTTTGCAGATATATTATGATTTCTGCGGATACAGCGATATGGCAATAGGCTTGGGAAAGATGTTTGGATTTCACTTTAACGAAAACTTCAATTATCCGTACATATCAAAATCCGTTTCTGAGTTTTGGAGAAGATGGCACATATCTCTCGGCACCTGGTTCAGAGATTATGTATACTTTCCCTTGGGCGGCAGCCGCGTAAAATCAAAATCGCGCCTCGTTTTCAATTTGTTCGTTGTATGGACTTTGACCGGAATATGGCACGGAGCAAATCTTACGTTTCTGTTATGGGGATTGGGATACTTTGTTTTGCTTACGATAGAAAAATTAACAGGATTAGGAAAAAGGATAGAAAAAACCAATTTTATAAGCCGCATTTATACTTTATTCTTTGTTATAATTGGGTGGGTGGTTTTCCGTTCCGACAGCATTTCCGATGCTTTTAATTATATAGGCACTATGTTCGGATTAAACGGTTGCGCTCTCTTCGCTCCCGAAGTATGGTATGTTTTACAACCAAAGCTTCTGTTTTTATTGTTTGGTGTGCTGTTTTCTATGCCTTTAGCTCCTTACATATCCCAAAAACTTAAAACAGAGAAAAAGCCATACGGTTTTATTTACTCTTTGCTTATTATAACGATATTTATTTTGTCTGTGGCTTTCATCGTAAAAGGCACATATAACCCGTTTATTTACTTTAATTTTTAAATTGCAGGAGATGAAATAAATGAAGTTAAAAATTGATAGATACAAAGCCGTTTGCATTGTTGCATCAATAGTTATATTAAGCGGCATAACGGGTTATGCACACAACAGCACATTTCTGAAACCTGTTTTTAGTGAAATAGAAAGCTGTTTTCACGGTGATGCCCCGTTGGGTGAGAGATTAAATAAAACCATTAGCGGCATCGACAAAATCTTAAATGACGAAATAGGTTTTAAGAATTATTATATAGATGTCTATTCTATCACACAAAAGGTGTGCGGCGCCAAAGAATTTGAAGGTGACAATGTTATCTTACTGAACAACGGTTACTTGGCATATAAAAGAAATCCTGTCGCAGACGAGACAATAGAAGGCAACATTGAAGAATTAAATGTTCTGTATAAATATTGCAAGGATAAGAATATATTCTTTAAGTATTATATAACACCTGACAAATTAAGCAAATACGACTGTCAGTTGCCAAACGGCATAAAAGATTATATCAATCCGGCAGTAGATATGTTCAGTTCTATGCTTGGCACTGAAGATATTCCGTATAAAGATATGAGAGAAAGTCTGCATAAGGAATTTGGCAATGACTATTCCGCATTTTTTGTAACAGATCATCACTGGAAACCAAAAACAGGATTTTGGGCATTTCAGAATATATACAAAGAGCTTTCAAAAGAATTAAATATCAAATTCAATGAGACTATAACAGATCTGAGCAATTACACAATAGATACAAAAAAGCAGGTGTTATTGGGCTCACAGGGCAAAAACGCCGGCAGATTTGTTGCCGGATTAGACGATATAGATATAATTACGCCCGATTTTAGCACATCTTTTTCCGTTTCACAGCCTTTTAAAAACTACACGGCAAGCGGAAGCTACAAAGATGTGTTAATGAGAATGGATTTTGCCGAAAGTACCGATATGTATAATTCTTCTCAGTACGCCGCCTATTTGGGCGGAGATTTCACTTATGAAATAATTAAGAATAATAGGCCCTCAAATAACAAAAAGATAATGGTAATTAAAGACAGTTATGCAAATTGTGTAGTACCCTTTTTAAGCATGGGATTTGATGAGATCCATGCATTTGATTTAAGAGATATGACCGGATATAAAATAGATTCTGTATATAAATATATAGACAGTATAAAACCCGATGCTCTGATATTCATATACTCTCCTTTAAGAATTTGCTCGGATGAATCTTTTACGTTTGAAAATGACTGATGTTATAAATTATACAGATATTTAAAAGCGTAACAAAAGCTTACAAACAAATCATATATAAAGCGCTCTAAAAAGTCAAAACCGGCAATTTAGAGCGCTTTTTATAATTAAGAGTTATATGATTATTTAATCATTCTTGTCCGTTATCCAAAGTGTCGTAACCATCTGTTTGTTCAGCTTCATACTCAGGCTCCGGCAAAGGCGTGTTTTCGTCTATCTCTTTGTAGTTATCCGGGCTGTCGCCCACTCCGAGATATACTGTCTTTGCACGCATTGTTTCCGTCTCTTTGTCGGTGATTACCATACCGACGGACGCTTCAATCTTTCTTAATATTACTGTTTGTGATGTTTCTGTCATTTTAATTACCTCCTATGCTATTGTCCAGTTTTTAGCTGTTGCTATGGCTATTTCCTGCGCCGACATCTTCGCTAGATTCGTGCTCCCCATTGTAAGGGTGTTTGTCGTATCGGCAGATCTGTCATATAATGCGGCAAACCAGCTGAGTATGGTGTCATGTGAGTATTTTGTACTGTTATTTAATTTGATAGATGCGTTAAATCCTTGCTCCAGTGTTACGAATTCCAGCTTTGAACACCCCTGAAACGGAAATAAAGTATCGGTTCGCGTATAAATTAAACTGCTTGGTAAACTCGCTGTTGTTAAATTTGAGCACATTTCGAAAACTCTACCGTTCAACTTTTCTATCCCGTTGCGCAAAATAACGGTTTTAAAAGTTGACCAAGTAAACATTTGATCCGCTAACTCTTTTATACTTCCGGGTATATCGGCTATGTCCGCTTGGACTGAGCCATTCTTTCCTAAAGATGTAACCGTATTTGGTAGTATAAATCCGTTTGGAAATTTGCAGGAACTAA
>JAEEHZ010000191.1 GCA_016281115.1 Clostridiaceae bacterium
AGCAGCTTGCCTGCATCCATTAATCGTGAAAAAATCAAATTATCTTTCTGAGGAATATAGCCGGCTTTTTTATTGCCTGATAATACCATTATTGCTTTTTCGTCGTGCTTATTATCTTCCCGTACCAAATTAAGCTTGTTGCCTACGGCAAGCTCGTCCAGTACACTTTTATCCGACAAATGAGTGGTACCCGCTATATGAGTATCAAACAAGTGTATCTCTTTAGTTAAAGGCTTTATTACATTCCCGAGACCGTTTTTTTCGGTTATTTTTGCAATATCACTGCTTTTTACAATCAGCTCTCCCATAAGAATGTTGCGCCTCCTCCTATAAGTGATTTCAATACATTTTTCAGTGACTCCTCATACGCTTTATATTCTTTTATTTCGTTTTGTAATTCTTCTTTCATATCGCTGATTTTGCTGTCGTCATCAAGTATATACTTGTATTGATAAGGGTCGGTGGATATGATTTCTTCGATCTCTTTTTCAAGAGATTTGATTTTATCCTCTATATCAGGGATATCGCTTTTTTCAACCGCAGCGCCAAGCTTTTCAAGGGCGCTGTCAATTCTGATATCGAGCTCTTGCAACGCCGCTAAATCGTTGCAATGATAAGCGCTTGAAACATCATTCCATAGTTCTGAAAGCTCTTCATTTCCGGCTGTTAACGGATTGAGATCGGGATGCAGCTTTTTAGCGATTTTTCGATATACTTTTTTAATTGCCATCATTTCGTTTTGCGTGATAGTAGTTAACTCTTTACAAGCGTCGTTATCGCGGATCATGCCTTCCAGACGCTCATTATATTCTGTCATCTCAGCGTCGATAACCCGATTCATCATGTCAACATTTACAGGCTCACAGCGATTGATACTCAACTGGCAAAAAGCGATCATTTTCTTGATTTTAATACAGCTGATTTCTATTTTAAAAAGCACGGTCATCAGCTCGCCGAACTCATGTATATACAGACCGAGATATTTATTCGCCTGCTTTTTAAATCTGTCTCGCTCAAACAGAAGCTCCTCATATCTTTTACGGCTATCTTTATTCTCCATAACGGCACCTCAAACACACACTATACTAGAACTACTATTAAACAAAGCTATTATAAATAATATTCGGAGATAAATCAACGGGTTTTGCCATTTCGGGAAGCCGTAAAGGCTTGCTGTGCAAATTTTGGTACAGCACCGTTGCGACAAATGATATTTAATTGACAACTCGCATGTGCTTTAATATAATTAATTTGTCATAGTGATAATTACGATATATAGATACTAACACAAATGGAGAAAGCTTTATGAAAATTGCCCACATCAACGAAAACACGTATGAAACACAAACTGTTGCCGAACACAGCGTTGCGACGGCAGAAATTGCAAGCTCGTTCGCATTTGATGAATTGAAAAGTTTAATCTACAACATGGGATTGCTACATGATATAGGAAAGTATCAACAGGCTTTTCAGGACAGAATATTGAATAATTCACAGCGGCGTGTTGAACACGCAGCATGTGGAGCAATCGAGTTTCCAAAATATGTAAACAGCAAATTCGGATTGATCGCTCAGTACTGTATAGCAGGACATCATACAGGTCTTCCGGACGGAGGTAATGTGTCTGATGATAACAGCGATGCTACATTGATGGGAAGATTGTCTGCTCTTAATCGCTTTGAAGATTATTCAGATTACAAAGAAGAATTATTCCCTATACCATTAGACGACAGAAAAATAATAGAATTGTTTTCATGTGTAGGCGGAAATGACAGGGAAACATTTTTAGAATGTTTTGCTTTTTTAACAAGATATTGTTTTTCATGCTTGACTGATGCAGATTCGCTTGATACCGCACATTTCTGTAACGGCAGAGAGGATATCGAGCTTGAAAGTAATTTTATCGAGTGCCTTACAAAAATCAACAATAGATTGGAACAATTCGTTTGCGAAACAAGCTTGCAAAAAGCCCGTTCTGAGCTTCAAAAGCAAGTTTACGAAAAAACTGATGTCAACGCCGATATATACCTTATGAATATGCCTACCGGAAGCGGCAAAACATTATGTAGCATGAAATTTGCTTTAGAAAGAGCGATCAAAAAGGGTAAAAAAAGGATCATATATGTAATTCCGTATAACAGCATAATAGACCAGATGGTCAGTGTATTTGAGAGCATTTTTGGCGATAGTGCAAGTATTCTCAGACAGCAGTGTTCGTATTGCTTCGATGATGTTGATTTAGATGAAAATTACAGGAGTCATCTTAAAAATGCAGTAGAGAATTGGAATGCAAATATTATTGTTACTACTTCCGTTCAATTTTTTGAATCGGTTTACAAGAACAAAAGAAACCGACTGAGAAAATTACATAATATGGCAGACAGTATTATCGTCTTTGACGAAGTGCATATGATGCCCGCGGAACAACTGCAGCCTTGCCTTAGGGCTGTCTCATTTATTACAAAACTGCTTAACAGCGAGGCGGCATTTCTTACGGCAACTATGCCTGATTTTAACACCTTGGTTCGCACATACGCGCTTCCGTCTGCAATAATATCGGAACTTGTAACAGATACCAATGATTTTGCCTGTTTCAAAAAAGCCGATTACATATATGAAGGAAAAGTATCTGAAGAAACCCTTATCAACACATGTTATGAATTTCCGTCTTGTCTTTTGGTTGTAAACAAAAGAAAAACAGCATTGCGGTTATTCAATATGGCAACAGGCAAAAAATTCCATTTGTCTACATATATGTCAGCTTTTGACCGTCAAAATACTATTAATCAAATTAAAGTCGAACTAAAACAACTGTATATAGATTATCCCGATTTATCAAATGTTCCTGATGACAGAAGGATTACGGTCGTATCTACCTCTTTGATAGAAGCCGGCGTCGATCTGGATTTTTGCACCGTTTACAGGGAGTTATCAGGTTTGGATAGTATTTTGCAAGCAGGCGGAAGATGTAACCGTGAAGGAAAGCTGAATAACGCTAAGGTCTTTATATTTGAGCTTGAGCAGACTTCAAAAGAAGCGAAGGTCAATATAACAAAAGCACTTTTGGAGGAGTTTGAAGATATTTCGGACATAGATTGTATTAAGGAGTATTATAAAAGATTGTTTGCATTTTATCATGATGCCATAAGAAAAAATACAATTGCCGACGGTTGCCCTGCTCCGCAGAATTTACCGTTTGCAACATACGCACAAAAGTTTAATATAGTCGAGAGTAATGCTGTATCTGTTGCAGTAGAAAGAGACGATCCGAGTCGGGAACTGATTGAACGCTTAAAGTTGTACGGATATACAAACTACAGGCAACTGCAAAAATATACATTTACAGTATATGAGAACGAACTTGAAAATCTGTTGAAGCAAGGGGCGGCTAAAGAATACGGAGGTGTTTTTTGTCTGACAAATAACGATTATTACAGCGAAGCTACAGGCGTATGCTTTGAAGCAAAGGATTATTTTATTTAAAAAGGAGGCTAAAACTAAGTATGAGCTTTAAAATTATAGTCGAAGGAGGCTATGCGCTTTTTACGAGACCTGAAATGAAGCTCGAAAGAGTGAGCTACGATGTGCCGCCGCCGGGTGCGCTGGAGGGATTGTTAAAAAGCTATTATTGGAAACCGGCAATAAGATATGTGATCGACAAAATAATAGTCTTTAATCCGATCAATTTTATCAACATCCGGGAAAACGAGTTGAAAGACAAGGTGTCATTTGCTAAAGTAAAAAGTCAAATGAGCAAGACAGGCGGTGACCCTTGTATATATACTTCAGAAGAACGCACGCAAAGAGCTTCTATGCTTTTGTCAAATGTTCGTTACGGTATTGAGTTCCATTTTGAAATGACAGGACTTAAAAGTGACCGGGATGATGAAGATGATAAGAAGCACTATAACATCATTACGCGAAGACTGGAAAAAGGTCAATGTTTCAGGACACCGTGTCTCGGATGCGCTCAGTTTCCCGTCAAAAAGCTTACTGTTGTTGAAGACTTCGATTTGAATGAAATTGACAGCGAAATTATCGCCATGGGCGATGTCGATCTTGGATTTATGAGTTACCGTGTAAACTTTGAGGACAAAGGGATACCGATAAACGGAGATTGGGATGATCCCGAATTTTCTGATGTTGCAACTACAGAGTATTACCGTCCTCATATGATAAACGGCGTAATTGATGTTAAAAGATGGCATAAGGAGGGAATAAAATGCTGATTTCCGCTTTGTGTGATTATTACGATGCGTTAGCGCATGACGGCAAGGTAACGCCGGAAGAGTATTCAAAACAGGCTGTCCATTATTTGATCGCATTAAACCTTGACGGAACAATAGACAACATTATTGATTGGCAAATAAAACAGCTGATTCCTCTTAAAAACGGAAAAACAAAGGAGACTCTTGCACCACGAACAGTCATTCTCCCGAAAAGAACGGAAAAAACCGCTATTGATTTCAATATGGCGGAGCATCGGCCGCTTTATATTTTCGGGTTGGATGCAGATACGAAAAATCAAGTGTATTGTGTAACCGACAAGGCTACAAAATCACATGCGGTTTTTAAAGAAAAATCACTTGAGTACATAAACGGGATCAATTCGCCTGTTGTAAATGCTTTTCGTAATTTCCTTAAAAACTGGATGCCGGAAAACGAAACGGATAATCTGTATTTGAACGATATTTTTAAAGTATACAATAAGTCCAGCTATGCCTTTTGTCTCAGTGGCAGACCGGACGTCCTTCTGCATGATGACCCACAGATAAAAGAAGTATGGGAGCGAATCTATTCTGAAACTAACTCGGGTGAAGGCTGTTTGGCACAATGTGCCGTTACAGGCGAAAAGCTGCCAATAGCTCGGATTCATAACAAATTGAAGGGCGTTGCAGGCGGACAACCTTCGGGAACAGTTTTAATAGGCTTCAAAACATCAGCCGGATGGTCTTATGGTAACGATCAGTCATATAACAGCAATATCTCAGAGCAGGTCATGCAAAAGTACACATACGCGCTAAATTATCTTCTTGCCGATAAAGAACATAAGCAACTCATTGATGACATTACTGTTCTTTTTTGGGTTGAAGGCGGTGCAAGGAACGAAGTATATTCCAATTATTTGAGTAGCTTTCTGTTTGGCGAAAATGACAAGTTAAACGAGGGGCAAACAAATGAAATGCTTAAAGGCCTGATGTTAAAAGCGCATGACGGAAGAGTATCTTACGACCTGTTTGATATAGCAAATAATTTAGACGAAACCGTAAATTTTTACATTGTCGGAATCAAGCCTAATTCAGCTCGCGTTTCTCTGAAATTTATCTATAGACGGCGCATTGGTGAAGTATTCAAGGCTATTGCACAACATCAAAGTGATATGCAGATAGGTAAAGACTTTAAGCAGATCCCAATATGGACAATTAAAAAAGAACTAAAGTCAACTAAAAGTGATAAAGAGAGTGTTCACTCGTCTTTAATGACGCTACTGTTTAAATCAATTATTTACGGTACACCATATCCCAATTACCTTTTAGTCAATATGGTAAACAGGATAAAAACGGACAGATACATCAATCAAGTGCGTGCCGGCATCGTTAAGGCGTGTATTAACAGAAAACTAAGATCATCAGGACAAAAGGAGGAATTACAATTGGCACTTGACAAACAAAACACAAATCAGGCTTATCTTTGTGGACGATTATTTGCAGTGTTGGAACACATTCAGCAATCCGCTTCTTCCGCAAAGCTGAACCGTACCATCAAAGACGCTTATTTTTCATCGGCAGCGTCTAAACCCGCTTTGGTTTTTCCAAAACTGATCTCATTATCGCAGAATCATATTAAGAAACTGAGTGAAAAAAGCACGGTGTTCTACAACAAGCTTGCGGAGGAGATCATCGAAAAACTCAATGGTGAATTTCCCGATACACTGACTCTTATTGACCAGGGTAAATTCATAATAGGCTATTATCATCAAGATCAGGATTTTTATCAAAAACAATCAGATAATATTAAGGAGGAATAAATATTATGATTAACAACAGATACGATTTTGTAATGCTTTTTGATGTGGAGAATGGGAATCCGAACGGAGATCCCGATGCAGGTAATACTCCGAGGATAGACGCCGAGAGCGGCTACGGATACATCACCGATGTTTGTCTAAAAAGAAAAATACGCAATTATGTGGAGCTTGTAAAGGATGGTGAACCGGGTTACAACATACTCATCAAGTCAGATAAATCACTTAATACTAAATTTGAAGAAGCTTATGATGCCGAAGGACTTGAAAAGAATAAAGAGGGGAAAAATCCCAATGATGTAAAAACAGCGCATGATTTTATGTGCAGGAACTATTATGATGTAAGAATGTTCGGTGCAGTTATGTCCACCGGCAAGAATCCATGTGGTATTGTAAGGGGACCTGTACAGATCAATTTTTCGCGTAGTATATCTCCTATCAATATTCAGGATGTTACAATCACAAGACAGGCTAGAACCACTGATGACAGAATGGAAACCGGTTCAACAGAAATAGGTAAGAAAAGCATAATCCCCTATGCGCTTTACCGTGCAGAGGGATATGTTTCAGCAGCACTTGCCAATAAAGTAACCGACATATGCGAGAAAGACCTTGAGTTGCTTTGGAACGCGATTATAAATATGTTTGAAGAAGACCACAGTGCAGCAAGAGGTAAGATGTGCATGAGAAAGCTTATTCTGTTCAAACATGACAATATTCTGGGTAACTGTCCGTCTCATGTATTGTTTGATAAAGTCAAGGTTGAAGAAATCTCAGCTCCTCCGAGAAGTATAGGTGATTATCGTATTATGATCGACAGTAATATGCCTGAAGGCGTTGAAATGATAAACAAAATATGATTAGTGAACAGATACCTATTCGTTCGATACAGCACTGGCTGTACTGTCCTCATCGTTGGGGATTAATGGAAGTTGACTGCGCCTGGGCAGAAAATTATTTTGTCACAAAATCAAATATTATGCACGAAAATGTTCATTCGGACAAAGTGTATTCATCAAAAGCAAAGAGATCGTACACCGCGATTAAGGTATATAACGATTTACCTAAATACGGAATATACGGGGTGACTGATTGTCTGGAAATAGCTGATGGCAGGTATATAATAGTAGAATATAAACCGACTCAGCCGAAAAATGAGCAGTTTTACCATGAGGATATGATGCAGGTGTTTGCTCAAAAGGCTTGTGTGGACTATATGTTTGGATGTAACAGCGAAGGATATTTGTACTATGCAGATACGCGCAAAAGAGTCAAACTCCCACTGGAGGAAAACTTTGTTGCTTACCAAAACGAACTTTTATCAATACTGGTCGAAATCAGATATAATATACGCAACGGGATTATTCCGCCTATACGGAATGGGCAAAAGTGTAACGGGTGTTCAATGAAAGACTTGTGTATGCCGAATCAAAAAAAGCATGAAGGATTACGCCAATCTATAAGTAAGCTTTTGGAGGAAAAGCTATGAGAAAACTTTTGAACACTTTATACATTACCAACGAAAACACATATTTGTCCCTTGATGGAGAAAATTTGGTTTGTAAGCTCGATGATGAAAATAAATTCCGAATTCCTTTTGACAATATAGAGAATGTTGTATGTTTTGGCTACATGGGGTGTTCTCCCGCAGTAATGGGGAAATGCGTCAGTAAATCCATACCTATTAATTTTGTAACGCCGCACGGCAGATTCCTTGCTAAGGTTTGTGGAGAGACTAAAGGAAATGTTTTTCTTCGCATTGCCCAAATCGACAGATTCAGAAGTGATGGCCTTTTACTTGCACAAAACACCATGTCTTCAAAATTCTGCAATTCAATTCAGACAATAAAGAGAACTTTACACGATGTTCCAGAATTGAGAGATGATGAAGGTATCAGCGAAGCGTTGTCAGTATTGAAAAACGGCGCTCAGAAATTATTGTACTCAAACTCTATTGAACAAATCATAGGAATAGAGGGTAACTGTGCACAGGCTTACTTTTCTGTTTTTGATAAGCTGATTACAAACAAAAAGGCAGATATTCATTTTACTTACCGAAATAAACGCCCTCCGCTTGATGAAGTGAATGCACTGCTCTCGTTTGTATACACGATATACACAAGCGAATTTGCTTCGGCCTTGGAAACCGTTGGCTTAGACAGCTACATAGGATTTTGCCACGCTTTACGCAGCGGAAGAAGTTCTCTCGCCTGTGATCTGGTGGAAGAAGCAAGATGCCTTGTTGATAGATTCGTATTAGGGTTGATCAATCTGCGTATTATCACAAAAAAAGATTTTGATACTCAAGTGTCCGGTGCAGTTTGGCTTAACGATGACGGCAGAAAAAAGGTTTTAACACAGTGGCAGGAGAAAAAACGCACCGATTACAATCATCCGTATTTAAAAAAGAAAATCCCATTTGGTCTTATACC
>JAEEHZ010000192.1 GCA_016281115.1 Clostridiaceae bacterium
AGCACGGTATTTGCCGCAAGTGCTACGGCGCAAACCTTGCAAACGGTATGCCCGTAACTGTGGGCGAGGCTGTGGGAATAATAGCAGCTCAGTCTATCGGTGAGCCGGGTACACAGCTTACAATGCGTACGTTCCATACGGGCGGTGTTGCAAGTGCAGAAGATATCACACAAGGTTTGCCGAGAGTTGAAGAATTGTTTGAAGGCAGAAAGCCGAAGCATCTCGCTATAATCAGTGAGATCAGCGGCGACTTGCGTTTTGACGATATTCGCGGAAACAGACATGCAATTGTTTATAACAAGGAAACAGGCGAAGAGAAGAGCTATCTCATTCCTTTCGGTTCACGTACAAAAGTAGAAGACGGACAACATGTAGATGCCGGTGATATGATAACAGAAGGTTCCGTAAATCCGCACGATATTCTTGCAATACTCGGCGGTGACGCAGTTCAGAATTATCTTATTCAAGAGGTTCAACGCGTATACAGAATGCAAGGTGTTGATATCAACGACAAGCATATTGAGGTCATTGTCCGTCAGATGATGAGAAAAGTTCGTGTTGACGATAACGGAGATACAGACCTGCTCCCCGGTGTTCTTACCGATAAATCTGATGTAATGACAGCAAACGAAAAGATTCGCGATCGTATTGCAAACGGTGAAGAAGACCTCAGAGAAGCAACTTATACACAGGCATTGCTTGGTATAACAAAGGCAAGTATCGCAACAGATTCATTCTTGAGCGCCGCTTCGTTCCAGGAGACAACAAGAGTTCTTACCGACGCCGCTATCAAAGGCAAAACAGACCCGTTGTTCGGTCTTAAAGAAAATGTTATTATTGGTAAGCTTGTTCCTGCAGGTACAGGTATGCACCGTTATAACGATATTGAATTGAGCGAAAATGCCGTATCTGATAAGCAAGAGATTATGTCTGCGGAAGAGGATGCGCAGGCAGACAACAGCGAAATTGACTTAAGTGATTATTCATCCGAACAGGCAGCTGTTATACCTGAAACAATTGAATAATCGTTGTTAATCTAATAAGAAACGGCTCACAAGCTATGTTTGAATAGTTTGTGAGCCGTTATTATATGTTATGATATTTGGTCAGAAAAATACCCGCAGGCATAACGCCCACGGGTATTTATAATTATCAGATCTTACTCATTAAAGAGTATTAATAAGATGTGCAAGATATCTTTGAATTGTAGTAACGTCTTGCATATTAACAGCGTTGTCGTGGTTGCAGTCAGAGTTTGCTTGGGATTTCGCACCGAAACTTAAGTGAGTTGCAAGTTGTGCTTGAATTCTCTGCAAGCTTGTAACGTCTTCCATTGTAACTTTGCCGTCACAGTTAACATCGCCGTAAACGTTTTTGGTTGTATCGGTGTCACTCGACTTTGAAGTGTCTGTATCCGATATCGCGATAACAGGCTGAGACCATACTGCGTACAATGTGGTGTTTTCAGTGATCTTTATTGTGCCTTTTGTGCCTGTTGCTCCCTGTGCAACTGTGCTCCAACCGAGGAAGCTTGTTCCGCTTTGACTTGTTGTGGGAACATATTGTGACAGATCAAGTATAGCGGATTTTTTGTCGCCTACTTTAACTTCTATGGTAGTAACATCCATATGTCCGCCGTTAGGCTCAAACTTAACAACAACGCTCAAACCGTCGCGGGCTTCTCTTATAGCCTTCATCGCCTTTTGAATGTCGGCAGGTGAGTAGTTAGAGTTAACGGGGTTTTCTTTGTAGCTGTTTATAATATTCATTCCGTCAACCAAAGAACTCTTTAATGCGTTCATTGAGTTTTCGGAATAATAACCTGTGTCGTTGGTTATAATCTGATTCATATCTTCGATAAGCTGCTCAAGCTTGTCGTGCTCATACTGAACAGGCTCGGTGTTTGTTTTATAGTGCAGGAAAATGTAAGAGCTGTCCTTTGTTCCTTTATTAAGGTCTGCAGCTACATTAGGCTCTGCAAAGCTTGTTCCGGTTTCGTAGCCCGGCATATTCTCTGTTCCGTTTACCACAAGTTCTGTAATGCCGCCCGAGCATTTGTCTCTGGTTGCATATGCATAGATATAATATCCTTTAGCCTCTTTGTTCAGGTCGTCCAAAGAATTAGATGAAGGATTTACTACCTGATTAAAGTTGCATTCTACACCGTTAATTGTAGATCTCAGAACAGTGGGAGTTTCTGTGCCTTTATTACCCATCTGGAAGCGAATTGCAGTTATAGCCTTAGAAGGATCGTTTGAAAGCTTATAACCGAAATAAATATAATGTCCGCCGGCACCCTTATTAAGGTCAAAATCTATTACAGAATAACCTGCTTGTGTAAGCTGACGCTTTGCGTCATCCGCTTTTTTAGCGCAACCGGTAGCAAGATCGCTTACATATAATCCCGCTTTTCCGGTGTCTACATAGAAGCACTTGTCTTGTGTATCGGATTTATTAAGCGTTTTAACAGATACAATGTCGGTTGTGTAAGAGCCGTCGTCATATAATTCAAATAATCTCAATGCAGGGTCATTTTCCAAAGCCAAGCTCTCGTTTGCGGCAGGGCAACAACCCTG
>JAEEHZ010000193.1 GCA_016281115.1 Clostridiaceae bacterium
AGTTTAACTTTTACACCGTATCTGTCGTAAAGCATATGTTTTACTGTTTTTGCATCTTCCGGACAATCGGCGTGACAAAGATAAACAATATCCTCTTTGGGTGGATTTACCGAAAGCTCACCGTATTTATCGGCAATAAGGTTCAAAGACGCTTTTCTTCCGCGAACCTTATACACGTTTACAAGCTTGCCGCTGTCATCTGTATGCAAAACGGGTTTTATTCCCAATATACCGCCTATTAAGGCTGTACCTGCGCTCAATCTGCCTCCTCGGCGTAAGTATTCAAGATTATCTACAGTAAACCAATGACATATATTTGGGCGTTTTTCAAGCACGTAAGCTTTTAATTCATCAATATTTACGCCTTCATCTCTCTTTTTTGCAGCCAATGTAACAAGCAGGCCATATCCTCCGGAAGCGCACAGAGAATCCACTATTTCTATTCTTCTATCGGGATATTTCTCAATAAGCTCCTTTGCTGCCACTTTTGAAAAATGATGCTGCATACTAAGTCCGCTTGAAAAGCATATATATAGTATATCGTTGCCTTTGATAAGCTCCTCTTCAAAAGCCGAAACGTATTCGGAAACATTGATTGCAGTTGTTTTTGAAACGCTTCCTGCGCGCATTGCTTTATAAAAATCTTTACAAGGCATGGAATTGTTTGTGTGTTCCTCGGGGCTGTTTTCAAAACTGAATTTCATATCTATTATTTTTAGTTTAAGTTTGCTCGGAATATCATATCCGAGGTCACACGCACTATCAGCCATTATAATATAATCGTTCATTTGCTTTGCTCCTTTTAAAAAAGAATTATTTAAAAATCATTTTCAGTGTTTGCCTGACGGAGAAATTTTATCATGATAATCCGGTTTACTCAACCTACCGTTTGTTTTGTATAGTAAACTGAGTGAAAGTATACCGTAGAGAAAAACGATTCTCTACTCTACTCACGGTAGAGAATGAGTAAAAAACACGCTTTTTTTACTTGATTTAATTAACATAATGTGGTATAATAAACCGGAATTTGTGATAAGGTGAATTTTAATGGCGGAAGATATTAAAAAAGCAGTCTCGGTAAACATAACCGAGCTTAGAATAAAAAAGGGATATACTCAACTCAAGCTCGCGGAATATTTAAATTACTCCGATAAAGCGGTGTCAAAATGGGAAAGAGGAGAATCTTTGCCCGATGTAACAGTGCTATTGAAGCTTGCAGAGATATTCGGAGTGTCACTTGACTATCTTGTACACACCCATAAAAAAGACGAAATACCCGAGCCTTGCGAAAATATTTTTGAAAGCAAAAACCAAAAGGTCAAAGTAAGAGGCTCCGTTACCGGCATGAGCGTTTTGTCGGTATGGCTTTTGGCGACTCTTTATTTTGTCGCAGCGGTAATGCTTACGGGGCTTAACTGCCACTGGCTTGCATTTGTATATGCAATTCCCGTTTCTATGATCGTGTGGCTTGTGTTTAATTCTGTTTGGTTTAACGTAAAAAGAAATTTTCTCATAATATCTTTGCTGGTTTGGGCGTTGCTGGGGTCTGTATATATTACGGGGCTCACATTGGGAATGAATTTATGGCTGATATTCTTTATCGGCATCCCCGCACAGATAATAATACTATTATGGTCAAATATTACAAGGTCTAAGCACGAATAAGGGATATTTTAACATGAATGTTTACGATTTTGACAACACTGTTTACAAAGGCGACAGCACCTTTGACTTCTATGTTTTTTGTCTTAAAAGACATAAAGAAATAAAGCGCCTTTTTCCGTCTTTAACGCGGGATTTTTTGCGTTGGAAATTAAAAAAGACGGATAAAACCGAATTCAAACAAAGTATGTTTGCGTTTTTAAAATATATAGATTTAAAAAAAGATTTAAAAGATTTTTGGAAAATTCACACAAAAAACATAAAACTGTGGTATTATATTAAACATCGTGATGATGATGTGATTATAAGTGCGTCTCCGCGGTTCTTGCTTGAGCCTGTATGCGAGATACTCGGCGTAAAGTATCTTATTTGTTCGGAGGTTGACCCGAATACGGGAGAATACACAGGCAAAAACTGCAGCGAAGAAGAAAAAGTGAGGCGCTTTAAGGAAATTTTCCCAAACGGAACAATAGACGAATTTTATTCAGACTCAAAAAACGATATGCCTCTTGTACTGCTTGCGAAAAGGTCCAACAGAATAAAAGGCGACAAGTTTTTAAGCTGGAAGTGATTTTTTGATTATAATGGCTGTGGATTACGGCAAAGCCCGTACGGGAATAGCCGTTTGCGACAAAAGCGAAATGCTTGCTTCGCCTGTTTGTACCATAAAAGAATATAATACTGATATTCTGGTGAACAAAATATGTGAGATCGCCCTTGAGCGTAAATGCGAGATTATTGTTGTGGGTCTGCCGCGCAATATGGACGGCACAGAGGGCGAAAGCGCGGAAAACGCAAGACAGCTTGCAGTATCAATAGAGGAACAGTCGGGAATAAAAACAGTTATGTACGACGAGCGCTGTACCACGATAACTGCCCATAATTTTTTAAATGATGTGGACGCGCGCGGCAAAAAGCGTAAAAACATAGTAGACACCCTTGCGGCAACTATTATTTTACAGGATTTTATGAATTATAAGAAGAACAACGGCATCTGAAAAGGGAGTTTGGCACAATGCAGCATATCAACACACGCACTTTTGATATGATAAAGATCTCTATGCTGACGGCTATTGTTTGCGTGTGCTCAATAATTACTGTAAGCATTGGTCCGGTGCCGATAAATATGGCATTGCTCGGTATATTTTTGTCGGTTGGTTTGCTTGGTATGTTCAAAGGCTTTTTAAGCGTTTTGCTGTTTATTGCACTCGGGGCTTTCGGTTTGCCTGTGTTTGCAGGCTTTAAAGGAGGCTTTTCGGTGCTTGCGGGCCCCACGGGCGGTTATATTACGGGATATCTTTTTGCGGCGGCCGTCGCGGGCTTAGGAATAAGGCTCTTTAAAAATAAAGAAGTAATTATAATTCTTTTTATGACGGCAGGGCTTTTGACTTGTTATTTGTTCGGAACTGCGTGGTTTGTTATATCAACAAATTCGGAGGTATCATATGCGCTGGGCGTGTGCGTTGTTCCGTTTGTACCGTTTGACGCGGTAAAAATATTGATTTCAAGATTAGTATGCAGACAGGTTTTTAAGAATAGATATATTCGTGGTTTTTTGGAGGTATAAGCTTATGAAAAACAATAGAGCGGTTGGTTTTAAAGCTGTTTTGTCCTTGATTATCGCAGTTGTGATGTTTTTCGGAATGTTACCATTGGGTATGCGATCCGTAAGTGCGGCTGCAATGAACTATAACGACGGCACAAGACATAAACTGTGCAGTGATTTCAGTATGGCAGCGGATAATTATTACAGCGGAGCTTATTCTTTTGATACAATAAAAGTCCAGAAGGGTGACAGCTCAAATAATTCTCTCACGGCGATGCATTCCGAGATTTATAATACCTTGTATACGCTTATGAGCGATACCCAAACTTATTATCCGAAATACGGCGGATATACTAAAAACAGCCTTGCTTATTATTGGCAGTTTACCGATGCAAGCGAAGGCAAAGAGGGATATTGGTATTTTTACTCCGATGTGAAAAATACCGAGTTTAATGCCACTATGAACAGAGAACACGTCTGGGCAAAGAGCAACGCGTCGTTTTATCAAAAGAACGGTGGTTCCGATCTGCACCATTTGCGCCCGACTATAGGTTATGTTAATTCGTCCCGTAACAACTATACTTTTGCCGACGTAAAAGGGAAAATAAGCGACTATAACACACAAAAAGTAGACGGGAGAGAAGTAATTTGGTACAGCAAGCCGCTTAATAAAGTGGAGGTTGCTGATGATATAAAGGGTGACGTTGCCAGAATATTGCTTTATGTTTATGTAAGATGGCAGCAGCCGAATTTGTTCGACTTTGTAAGTCAACAGGATTTGCCGCCGCTTGATTCGGATGATACCCAAAATGACGGCAAGCCTGTAATTGAAAGCTTGGATACGCTACTTGAGTGGATACACGACGACCCTGTAGACACTTGGGAAATGTCTCGAAACGACCTTGTTCAGGAAGTACAGGGCAACCGTAACGTATTTATTGATTATCCTGAGTTCGCCTGGATGTTATTTAATAAAAACATACCTAACGATATGGATACTCCTTCGGGATATGCGCGTACCTGCGACAACTTTGATTCGGATTGTGAACACGAATACTTAAACGTAATGCAAAACCCCACTTGCACAGAGGACGGTTTTATTAAATATGAATGTAAGCATTGCGGTTATTCTTATATAGAAAAATTTATGGCAAAAGGACACAACTGGGAGTGTGTCGATAAGGAAAACCATATTTACCGCTGCAAAACCTGCAAAGAACACAGAATAATACATTTGGCGGATTCAATAAACAAGATAAGTGACGGAGATTTAGTTGTTATTTATTGTGATGAAGCAGGTAAAGTAATGGGATGCGCACCTTCCGGCAATGGCAAATTAGAAGATATAAACCCTGAGTTTTCAAAGGGCAAAGAGATGGTCATTGACGACAGGATGGCAATACTTACCGTTGTTGATAATGAAGACGGAACTTTCAGCTTTGTGTGCAATGATAAATATCTCTCCTGCCCGCCGGACGGCAACGGAGCGTTTTTTACAGATGAAAACAACGATTACTGCAAATGGACGCTGACTAATGTATTAGGCGGAAAATATATTAAAAACGCTGCTGCGGTTTACGGTGAAGGCGAGAACAAATATACACAGTATTTGCAGTGCTATGATGACTTTACCGTTTACGGTATGCGAAGTGATGACAAAGAGCTGTTCGTTATGCAGTTCTATCTTGTTTCAAGCAAAGATCATTGCAAAGAGAGCGAACACGTATTTGAATATATAACGAACCTTGACGGTACGCACACAATGGTCTGCACGCTTTGCGGATATTCTCAAAGCGGCGAGTGCGAATATAAAGACGACGTATGTGTATATTGCGGATATAAAAATGATAACAATAACGGGCCTGCGCAGACAACATCCGATGCGGAAGAATTGTACGGCGACGTTAACTGCGACAAAGTAGTTGATATGAGCGATGTTACGACATTGCAAAAAATACTTGCAAAGCTCGCAAGCTATGAAAGCTACGGGAAAATGTCGAGTATCAATTCGGATTGCTCGCACGACGGCGTTGTAACGATGCTTGATGTTACGTTTATACAAAAATATTTGGCGCATTTGACAGATAGTTTGAAAGCATGATTTAGTTCCTTGAATTCTATGCCAGACATAGAAATTTACGAAATTATATTCTTTCGTTCAGTTAAAGGCAAATTTTGCATTTTTTTCGTAAAACTATTGAAATTTCGATATTTTTTGAGTAAAATAATTATGCGTTTTTCCTAAGTGATGATGATAACATTTTTAAAAGTGAGGGTTTTTTATGTCAAACAGAATGTTTCAGGGTATAGTAAACCAACTAAGCGAGACAGTTAGCAAAACGATAGGCGTTATTGATGAAACCTCAGTTGTTATAGCCTGCAGCGACCTTGGCAGAATAGGAGAGGTCGTAGACGGTGTGTCGGCAGAATTCTATTCCGACAGATCATCTCTTGTTATAAATTCGGAAACATTTTACCCCATTGAAGGAGCTACAGGACACGCTGAGTTCGGTATTTTTGTACAGGGCGGCGATGCAGAATCCGAGAAGCTCGCACATATACTTGCCATATCATTCAAAAACATAAAACAATACTATGACGAAAAATATGATAAAGGCAATTTTATCAAAAACGTAATAATGGACAATATTTTGCCCGGAGATATATATCTGAAATCCAGAGAGCTCAGGTTCAAGTCTGAGGCGAGCCGTGTTTGTATGCTCGTTAAAATAACGTCAAGAACAGACGTTTCGGTTTACGACGTTATACAAAACCTGTTCCCGGATAAAACAAAAGATTTTGTTATAAGCCTTAACGAAACCAGCATTGCACTTGTTAAAGAGGTTAAGTCGAATGTTGTTTCGGCAGACCTGGAGAAGCTGGCGAGCTCAATTGTAGATACGCTTTCAAGCGAGTTTTACACCCACTGTATAGTAGGAATAGGCACTGTTGTTTCGGGAATAAAAGATTTGGCGCGCTCGTTTAAAGAGGCTCAAATAGCCCTTGAAGTAAGCAAGGTTTTTGATACCGAAAAAACAGTTGCAAATTATGATAATCTCGGTATCGCAAGACTTATATATCAGTTGCCTACAACACTATGCGATATGTTCCTGCAGGAGGTCTTTAAAAGAGGCTCAATAGAATCCCTCGATCAGGAAACTCTGTTTACTATACAA
>JAEEHZ010000194.1 GCA_016281115.1 Clostridiaceae bacterium
AATCTTCCTGTATTACCAACACTCCTTCTTCATCGGCATAAGGAAAGTCGTGCTTGGTAACGCCTATTTCATCAAGACCGCAGAACATACCGAGACTTACAACGCCTCTTAACTTGCCTTTTGTTATTTTTGTGCCGTCTGCAAGTGTAGATTTGTCTTTTGCAACCGGTACAAGATCACCCGGTTTTACGTTTGTTGCTGCAGTAACTATTTGTATGGGTTCAGACTCGCCAATATCAACCATACAAACCTTGAGCTTGTCGGCGTCGGGGTGCTTGTCCATAGAAAGGATCTTGCATACAACTACGTTGCTCAGCTTTTCGCCTTCATAGCCCCAGCACTCGACCTTTGAGCCGCTCATTGTCATTGCTTCCGCAAATTCACGGGGGCTTATATCATCTATATCAACAAAGTCTTTAAGCCATTTATAAGATAAATTCATAACAATACACCATCCTTATTTAAACTGCTTCAAAAAGCGAACGTCATTTTCATAGAAAAGACGAATGTCATCTATTCCGTAGCGGCGCATAGCCACTCTCTCCAAGCCTAAGCCCAGAGCAAATCCGCTGTACTCGTTGGGGTCTATGCCGCAGTTTTCCAAAACCTTGGGGTGTACCATACCGCAGCCTAATATTTCTATCCAGCCTTCATTTTTGCAGAGCCTGCAACCTTTGCCGTGACAGCTGAAGCACTGCACGTCAACCTCTGCCGACGGCTCCGTAAACGGGAAATGGTGTGGACGAAAACGCACTACACTGTCCTCTCCGTACAGTCTTTTAACAAACGTTTGCAAAGTGCCTTTAAGGTCGGCAAATGTTATGCCTTTGTCAACAACAAGGCCCTCTATTTGATGAAACAGGGGAGAATGAGTTGCGTCCAAGGCGTCGCTGCGGTAAACTCTGCCGGGTGACAATATCCTTATCGGAGGCTTTTGTTTTTCCATAACACGCACCTGCACAGGCGAGGTCTGTGTTCTCAGTAAAATATTTTCCGTTATATAAAATGTATCCTGCGTATCTCTTGCGGGGTGGTCTTTTGGGATATTAAGAGCTTCAAAGTTATAATAATCCGATTCGACTTCGGGACCTTCCACTATCTCAAATCCCATACCTACAAATATTTCTTTTATTTCGTCAATAACTGTTTCCAAAGGGTGCTTGTTGCCGAGCGGCATACTTTTGCCGGGAAGAGTTATGTCTATTTTTTCTTCTTCAAGCTTTTTTTCAAGCTCATAGCTTTCGAGCTCTGCTTTTTTTGCGTCAAGCTTTTGCTCTATATAAGCTCTCACTTCGTTTGCAAGCTGACCTATAACAGGGCGCTCGCTTGGGTCAAGCTTTCCCATTTGTTTAAGTATTTGTGTTAACTCACCCTTTTTGCCGAGTATTTCCACACGAAACTGCTCAAGGTCGTTTGCCTGTTTCAGTTCGCTTAATTTTTCAGCCGCTTTTGTGCGTATAGCTTCAAGCTGTTGTCTCATATTATCGTCCTTCCTTATGGATCATATATAAAATAAACCCAAAATTTTCAATTATATACTCTAACATTATATCATTAATTATCTGTTTTTCAATAGATTTAAGCCAAATTATTACAATGCATCAAAAAAACGATCCCCAACAAAGAATTAACAATCTTTGAAGGGGATCATTTTAATAAGGCTGTGTAAATTATTGCGTATCGGAATCGTTCATAAGCGTATCTGTAAGTGTATCTGTAAGTGAATCTGTGAGCGTATCGGTCATACTGTCATCAAATCCGTCTCTGATATCGCTTGTAACATCACTTATTCCGTTGCCTATATCGCTTATAACATCGCTTACAACAGAGCCGCTGCTGTTTGTTGCAGAAGAAGTATTATCCTTTACTTTTCCGTCGTCGGAATTACAGGCGGCAAAGCTGAGCATAATTGCAGCGACCGCAGCCGCGTAAATAATTTTTTTCATAGTTTCACTCTCCGTAAAAAATTATCTCTGAAACGCCCTTTTAAGCGTTGATTTAACGAAGACACAAAATTAAAATGCCTCTTCATTGAGATTATTATTTACTGAATCTGCAGAATTATGAAAAATATTTTTTTGCTAATACATACTTGTATTTGAATAACTATCCAAAACAAAGGCAACAATACTTTCGGAGGTGCAATTATGTCTGATAAAACAAATAAATCAAATATATTAACAATGCGAAATGCAAAAGGAAAACGCAAATTAAACCGCGGCTTTATTGCCGCAACGGCAGTTTGCCTTGTCGCTGTGGCGGCAGCCGGTATAACTACTTACAAAAATGTAAGTAATTATATTGATCCACCGGAAGATGAAACGAGAATTATAAGATCGGTGGCGGAAGATTCTTCAGGCGAAAGTGTAAACGCAAATCATAATTTAAAAGGGATCTTTGACAGCGATTCACACATAACATCTTTACCCGAGATAGTGCAGCCTGATACGGACAGTGAACAAGCAGTTGAAACAGATACACAAACCGATACAGATACCGATTCCGCCGAGACCGTGACCGAGACTGACATTGATATCGGAACCGACTCGTCGGGTCAGATTGTAAGTGACACTTACCTTTATCCCACGGGAAAAGAGATAACAAGAGAATACAGCGGTGACGATCTCATTTACTCAAAGACGATGAACGACTGGCGCGTGCATCTCGGCTGCGATTATTATGCCCAAAAAGGCGAAAAGGTAAAGCCTATAACAACAGGCACTGTAACTCAAATATATAACGACCCTCTTTACGGTGTAACGGTCGTGATCGACCACGGAAATTCCGTTGTGGCTTATTACAGCGGTCTTGGAAGTACAACCCTTGTAAACGTGGGAGACAGAGTGGAAATCGGCGATTATATAGGCTCTGTAAATGTTGTTCCCAGCGAATCTTTGGACGATCCTCATCTGCACTTGGGCATAAAGGTAAATGATGAATGGATTGACCCCGCAGATATTCTTGACGCTGAAAATAGCGAAGAATAAAAACAATAAACAGATAAAAACTGCCGCAGTTATTTATTTTCAGCGGCAGTTTTTTTATGATAATACAAAAGCGTAAATTGCTTGTGTTTTTTTCTTTACTGTGATATAATACACTAAAATAGCAGATAATGGATGTATTAGGTGGTGTTCATATGTTTGACGCATTTATGGGCGTGCTGAGAGGGCAGGCAGGAATGTCGGCTTTGTTTTTGTCTTTGGCGGCAGGCTTGATAATAGTATTTATAGTGCTTCCTTTTCACGAGATGGCGCACGGATATATTGCAAATAAGCTGGGAGATCCCACGGCTAAGAATATGGGAAGGCTTACATTTAATCCCCTTGCTCATATAGACCCGATAGGTTCTACGCTTTTGGTCTTGTTTGGGTTTGGTTGGGCAAAGCCGGTGCCTGTTAATCCCTATTATTTCCGCAAGCCGAAAAGAGATATGGCGCTCGTTGCTCTTGCGGGTCCCGTCGCCAATCTTATAGCGGCTGTAATAGGCGGTATTTTATGTAACCTTTATATTTTTCTTTATTATAAAATTGATTTATTTGACGGTTCAAAGCTTCCTTACTATATAGTATCGTTTTTCGTATACTATATTGAGATAAACGTAGTGCTTGCGGTATTTAACCTTATCCCGTTCCCGCCGCTCGACGGCTCCAGGATCTTGTCCGCGTTTTTGCCCGACAGCGCATATATGGCTCTTGTCAGAAATGAGAGAATATTTTTCGGTGTGCTTATTATTCTTATGATGACGGGTATGTTTTCTGTGATAATCGGTGTTCCCACAAGCGTTATATATAACGCTATAATGTGGGTAACGGCTTTACCTTTTAAACTATTTTTTTGAACAAGGCGTGATTTGACTTGGAAAAGCTCTCTTACAAGCTGCCCGTGTTTGAGGGACCGCTTGATCTGCTTTTGCATTTGATCTCTAAAAATAAAATAGATATTTATGAAATAGAAATTCATTCTCTGTTTGAGCAGTATATGGAGCAAATAACCGCTATGCAGGAAGAAAATATGGATGTCGCGAGCGAGTTTTTGGAGATGGCGGCAAGGCTTGTGCATATAAAATCGGTTATGCTTCTGCCAAAATATGAGGAAGAAGCGCAGCAACTCAAAGAAGAGCTCACGGGTCAGCTGATAGAATACAGAGAATGTCAAAGAATAGCAAAAATGCTGTCAGAGCAGATTAGTTACGACAGATTTGTGCGTGAAGCCGAGAAAATAAAATTTGATATGACATATACACGCCTGCATGAGCTCAAAGAGCTTGCCGACGCGTACTTTTCGGCAGTAGGCAGGGGAAAAAGCAAGCTTCCTCCGCCAAAAGAGTCGTTCTCGGGAATACTAACGAGAAAGGTCACATCCGTAAACTCAAAGATAGTTTACATATTAAAAAGCTTAAGAGAAAAAAACAAACTTAAATATATATCAATATTTACATCACAAAACGAAAAAAGCGATGTTGTTGCTACCTTTTTGGCACTGCTTGAACTGATTAAAGAAAAGCGCGTAAGGGTAGAGGGTGACGATAATAACGCCGAAATAATCTTTAACGACAACACCGCATAAAAAGGATTGGCAATATGAATAAAAACCAACTTTCAGCAGAAATTGAGGCAATAATTTTCGCCGCAGGTTCTCCCGTGCCCACAGGGCGTATAGCCGAGGCATTGGAAATCAATGAAAATGAGATAAACAGTGCAATAGACGACTTGGTAAGCAAATATTCAAACGACGACCACGGTATTCAAATAATAAGGCTCGGCAAAAACGTTCAGATGTGCTCCAAAAAGCAGCACGGAGACGCAATAAGAAAAGTAATGGACTTAAAGCGGAACACACCGCTTTCTCAGGCGGCTTTTGAGGTGCTTGCGGTAATAGCGTACAACCAACCCGTTACAAAAGCTTTTGTTGAGCAGGTAAGAGGCGTTGATTGCTCGGGCGTTATAGGCAGTTTGTGCTCAAAAGGGCTTGTGGAGGAAAAAGGAAGGCTTGAACTTCCGGGCAGACCTCTTATATACGGTACAACGGATAACTTTATGCGCTGCTTCGGCATCAGCTCATATGAGGAGTTGCCCACACCTGATTCTCACCGAGAAATCGCCGAAAACGAAATTGAAGCAGAGAATGACGAGAATTGATCGTTACGGAAAATTTATAGAAGGGGCAGGCGTTTGTTTGCGCAATATTTGCTATGAAGGCTATATTTATTTTGGCAATAATAATATTTATAATCTTCGTTTTGCTTATTTGCCCTATTGTTCTGTCTGTAAAGAACAAAGATGAACTTACTGTACATGTTAGATATATTTTTGTAAGGATAAGGCTTTATCCGCAAAAAGAAAAGCCCGAAAAGCAAGAAAAAGAAAAGAAAACAAAAGCAAAAAAAGATAAAGAAAAAACCGAAGAAAAGAAAAAACCTAACGTATTTAAAGAAAAACTGAATAAAGACGGCTTGAGCGAGTTTTTGGATACGGTTAAATATGCCGTAAACAGAGTGAAAAAGATCCCTCTTTTCATAAAGAGACATTTAATATTTTCCAGAATCTTTATAAATGTTTCGGTAAGCGACGAAGACGCCGCCACAGCGGCGATAAACTACGGCAGAGCTTGCTCAGTCATTTATCCGGCGTATTCTTTCGTTGCCGGCAATTTCAGATGCAGAAAAACATCTGTTAATGTTATCGCCGATTTTGATAAAAAAGAATCTTCCGCAGAGGCTGACATAAAGGTAAAAATTAAACTTATTTTTATAATTATTGCCGCATTTAAGGCTTTGTTTGCGGGTATAGATATTTTAAAAGCTTTTTCAAAGATAAAAAACTTAAAGAATAAAGATAAACAGAAGGAAAAGGAAGGTGCTGAGCAATGAGTGGACATCCGATAGAAAATATGATGGAAACCACAATGGACAGAATAAGAAGTATGGTAGATGTGAATACCATAATCGGTAATCCGGTGTCAACGCCCGACGGCACAACGGTGATTCCCGTTTCGTCGGTGAGCTATGGCTTTGCAGCAGGAGGAAGCGATATTCCCAGCAAGCAGACGACCGAAACCAAAAACTTTTTCGGCGGCGGAAGCGGTGCAGGCATCACTATCAAGCCAATAGGCTTTTTGTGCATACAGCGTGACGGTCAAATAAAGCTTATAAAGCTTGAAACAGCCGACAGCCCCGTAGAGAAAATTGCGGAAGCCGTGCCGAATGCCATTGATAAAATTGCCGAAACATTTAACAAAAACAAAGCGAAGAAAAAGGAAAAAGAAATCAGAAAGCCTGTTTCTTCCGTAGCGGACGATCCTGAGATCTGATTTATGCATAATATTTCATCACAGGCATAGCATATATTAAACAGCTGTGTAAGGTGATGATATTTTGAGAATGGCAAGGTCGGTTTTGTGTATTGCTTTGGCGTTTGTATTAATTGTTTGTGTGCCTGAAGCCCATGCCGCAGGTAAAACGGATGTTTCCGCGCAGGCGTGCGTCTTGTTTTGCGCCAATACGGGCGAACTGGTACTTGAAAAAAACAGTGATAAAATAATGCCGATGGCAAGCACAACAAAAATTATGACAGCGCTTTTGGCGCTGGAGAAATGCTCCACAGATGATGAAACGGTTGAATTTACGTATGATATGATCTCTGAGGGGTCGTCTATGTACCTTAAAGTAGGGGAAAAGATCAGGCTGTCTGAGCTTGTAAAGGGTTTACTTGCCGCTTCGGGCAACGACGCTGCCAATGCGATCGCAATATCTATGTGCGGAAGTACCGAGAAGTTTTGTAAGCTTATGAACAGCCGCGCAAGGTCGATAGGTATGAACAATACTAATTTTGTGACTCCTTCCGGGCTTGATGACGAAAACCATTATTCAACTGCCTATGATATGGCGCTTTTGATGAATTGCGCCATGCAAAACGAAGCGTTCAGAGATATAGTTTCTCAGCAGGATATTGAAGTCACTTTTGAAGAAGCGGAAAAGCAAAAGGCTATTTATCACAATCACAACAGGCTTTTGTCGGAATATGAATATTGTATCGGCGGAAAAACAGGCTTTACAAAAAAGTCCGGCAGATGCCTTGTTACGTGCGCTGAAAAGGACGGGATAACCCTGATAGCGGTAACGCTGAACGCTCCCGATGATTGGAACGACCAAAAGGCTATGTATGATTATGGCTTTGAGAATCTTCGCGCTTGCTGTCAGGACGACACAAACGTAAATATATCGCTTCCCGTGGCAGGCGGCGAGCAGAACCACGTTACTGTAAACGCAGAGTGCAAAATGCCGTATGTATACAACATAAACGGTGTAGACGTAATAGACCGTGAATACTTTTTGCCGCACTTTGTTTACGCACCTGTGAAAAAGGGCGACGCTTTAGGAAAAATAGTATACTATAAAAACGGAAAACTGTTCAGGGAAGTGCCGCTCGTTGCCGAAAGCACAGTGCCGCTTGATACACAAAAAGAAAGTATATTTGAGAATATTAAGAATTGGTTTTTCGGTATATTTAAAGGAATGAACTGAATTGAAGGACAACAAAATAAGAATACAAAAAATAATAGCCGACTCGGGGCTTATGTCACGCAGAAAAGCCGAACAGCTTATAGAAAACGGCGAGGTTTTTGTAAACGGAAGAAAAGCCTTTTTAGGCGATAAGGCAAACCCGTTAAAAGACAGAATAACCGTAGGCAAAAAGAAGATCGTGCCAAACGCACAAAAAACAAAATATTACATAATGCTTCATAAGCCCAGAGGCTTTGTTACGACAATGAATGACGAAATGGGCAGAAAATGCGTTGCCCAGCTTGTGGAAGAAATACCCGCAAGGCTTTTTCCCATAGGCAGATTAGACCGCGACAGCGAAGGCCTGCTTCTTATGACAAATGACGGAGATTTTGCTAACGGTATAGCGCATCCTGCGTGTCATTTGAATAAAACATACCGTGTTACAGTCAGACCGTCTGTAAGTGACGAGCAGCTTGAAAAGCTTAAACAGAGTATTGTTATAAACGGGAAAAAGACTATCCCCGCCGAAGTTTTTGTGATAGAGCGCCAAGAGGGCAGAGTGGTTTTGCAGTTTGTTTTGCAAGACGGCAAAAACAGACAGATAAGGAATATTTGCGAGCAGGCAGGACTTGAAGTGGCAAGATTGAAAAGGATAGCGATAGGTCAGGTGAAGCTCGGCAGACTTCCGCAAGGTCAGTGGAGAAGCTTGACGGCAGATGAAATAAAAAAGCTTTCGCCCAAGCAGCAATAAAAATAATGTCGCCGAAAGGTGTAATGAAATGATAAAGGTATCACCCGAGATAAATAAAAACACAGCAAATAACATAATAAAAAAGCACAATTTGGCGAAAAACAGCGTTATATTGAGCGCGTATAACGGCGGAGAGCTTGCCGCATACGCAGCTTTTAATGAAAACGGTCACAGCGCAGAGGTAACCGTGTTTGAGATCATCGGTTGCACCGACCACAGCAACCAAACATACGAGCAAAAATTCATCTCGGAATTGCTTGTAAGAGCCATAGGCAATTACGCCGCAAACAGAAATATGGTATATATAACGGGAGAAAATAATAATCTGTTTTTCACAGCAGTTTCGCTGGGTGTGAACTCATCAAAAGACAGTGTAAGAATATTTATTCCTGCACTGTTTAAAAAATGCGACAGCTGCGAAAAAGAAAGAAATATATAAAATAAGGGATTAAAAAAACGGGGGTTTATTTAATGAAACGAAGTGCGGGAATATTGATGTCCATAACATCGTTACCGTCGCCTTACGGAATAGGCACAATAGGAAAAGCAGCTTACGAATTTGCCGACTTTTTAAAAGAGGCAGGTCAAAAAATATGGCAGATTTTGCCTGTGGGGCAAACGAGCTACGGAGATTCTCCTTATCAGTCCTTTTCGTCATTTGCGGGAAATCCGTATATGATAGACCTTGATGTTTTAAGGGACGAAGGCTTGCTTTTTGAAGATGAATACAACTGTTTGCCCTGGCAGGAGAGCGACGGGAAGGTAAATTACGGTGCGATATACTATTACCGATATCCCGTTTTAAGAAAAGCATATAAAAGATTTTTGAACGGAGATTTGTCGGATTTTCACCGTTTTTGCGACCAAAACAACCATATCTGGCTTGACGATTACGCCATGTATATGTCTGTTAAGGCATATTTTGACAACAGATCTTGGACGGATTGGGACGACTCGGGTATTCGTATGAGAAAGCCTACATCCATGGCGTATTATTCAAACAAATTAGGTGAAGATATAGGCTTTTGGAAATTTGTTCAGTATGAGTTCTTCAAGCAGTGGGCAAAATTCAAAAAATATGTAAATTCATTGGGGATTAAGATATTGGGAGATATGCCTATCTATGTAGCTATGGACAGCGCAGACACGTGGGCAAATCCTCAAATATTCCAGCTTGACCAAAACTTAAGACCTACAAATGTAGCAGGCTGTCCGCCCGATTACTTCTCAAAAACCGGTCAGCTTTGGGGCAACCCATTGTACAGATGGGACTATTTAAAGCAACAGGGGTACGATTGGTGGTTTAAGAGACTTAAGAGCGCGTCCCAACTGTTCGATATTACAAGAATAGACCATTTCAGAGCGTTTGACGCATATTATTCCATACCTTATCCTGCCGAGAATGCAATAAACGGTAAATGGATAGAAGGTCCGGGGCTTGATTTCTTTATCAAGATGAAAGAAAGATTGGGCAATATAGAAATAGTAGCCGAAGATTTGGGAACGCTTACACCGAGCGTTTATAAATTGATGGCAGACGTGGGATACCCGGGTATGAAAATACTTGAATTCGCTTTCGGAAGCGGAGACGATAACCCGTATTTGCCCCATAATTACAATAATAACTGCATTGTTTACACGGGGACTCACGATAACGATACAGTGCTCGGTTGGGAGAAAACAGCTCCCGATCACGAGCTTATGCACGCTTACAATTATTTAAAACCATACGATGGCGAGAAGCTTTCTTGGACAATGATAAGAACTGCATATAAGAGCAAAGCCGATTATGCGATAATACAAATGCAGGACTTCTTAAATCTCGGCTCAGAAGCGAGAATGAACACACCGTCTACCCTTGGGTGCAACTGGGCCTGGCGTGTGAGAAAAAGCGATATCACTCATCAGCTTGCAGGCAGTATAAGACAGCTTGTGCAGCAGTCGGGAAGATAAACAGTGATATTTGATTGTTTGCGGGCAACTTTTTGAAAATATTTCGCTAAATTTCGCACAAAGTATTGACAAAACTCTGCAAACAGTTGTATAATCTCAAAAGCAGTTTTGCAATTAACCCCTGCCGTACGGCGGATGGGAGGGATAACATAATGGCTGAAGTTAAAGTTAAAGACAACGAGTCTCTTGAAAGCGCTTTAAGAAGATTTAAAAGACAGTACGCAAGAGAAGGCGTTATTGCAGAAGTTCGCAAAAGACAAGCTTATGAGAAGCCTTCTGTAAAACGTAAAAAGAAGTCTGAAGCAGCTCGTAAAAGAAAGTTTAAATAATTTTAA
>JAEEHZ010000195.1 GCA_016281115.1 Clostridiaceae bacterium
AACTAATATTTTTTCATGGTTGGTTGGGTTCAGCCGTCGTATCCGTTTAAGTTATTGGACTGCCAGTTCCAGCTGTCGGCGCACATATCGTCAAGGGTATACTGCGCCTGCCATCCAAGTATGTTTTTGGCTTTTGAAGCGTCTGCATAGCACTCTGCGACATCGCCTGCGCGCCTCGGCTTGATCGTGTAAGGTATTTTCAAGTCATTCGCTCTCTCAAATGCCTTAACTATATCAAGTACGGAATAACCTATGCCTGTTCCGAGGTTGAATATTTCCACGCCTTTGTGTGCGGATGCGTATTCAATAGCTTTTACGTGTCCCTTTGCCAAATCTACAACGTGAATATAATCCCTTACCCCTGTGCCGTCGTGTGTGGGATAATCGTTGCCGAAAACGCCGAGCTCTTTTAATTTGCCTGCCGCAACCTGTGTTATATATGGCAAAAGATTATTGGGTATGCCGTTGGGGTCCTCACCTATTCTTCCGCTTTTGTGCGCTCCTATAGGGTTAAAGTACCTCAGCAAAATCACGGACATATTTTCGTCAGCCGCGGCTGTGTCTGTTAATATTTGTTCTATCATGAGCTTTGTAAAACCGTAAGGATTGGTGCAGCCTGTTTTCATATCTTCGGTAAGCGGCACCTTTTCGGGCACACCGTATACCGTTGCAGATGAACTGAACACTATATTGTTTACGTTGTGCTTTTTCATAACCTCAAGCAGAGAAAGGGTGGTATCGAGGTTATTTCTGTAATACATAACAGGCTTTGCGCAAGATTCACCTACTGCCTTATATCCGGCAAAGTGTATGACAGCGTCTATATCGTTTTCATCAAAAAGCTTATCAAGCGCTTCACGGTCGGCAACGTCTATTTCATAAAAAATCGGTCTTTTTCCGCATAATTCTTCCAAACGGTTCAAAACCTCAGGCTTGCTGTTTGAAAAATTATCGGCGATAACAACCTCATATCCCGCGTTTGCCAATTCAACACAAGTGTGAGAGCCAATATAACCGGCTCCTCCCGTACATAAAATCTTACCCACTTACAAAAGCCTCCTTTTTAAATATCCCGTTTTTCAAAGCGTTGTAATTATAACATATACATTATAAATAATAAAGCTTTTTGGATATAAAATCATAAACAAAATTTTTATTTATTTAAAAAAATTTCTGCAATTATCGCAGTTTTTCTGCAATAGTAAAAATGCGTCGCAAACATCTTTTCCGTCAACAAGCGCGTGCGATACGGTTATGTTAAAATTCAAAACTTTGTTTTCGTTAAATTTTCCGAAACAAATTCTCGGCACGCTCAATGACGGAATATCACCCTGAGGTATCGGATGAGTCATTGAGGCATAATCGAGCCACGGCAGGCAGGTAAGATAAATATCGTCATAATCGTTGTTTGTGTTATACCCCTCCCGCGGTCTTTCTTCGTGCTTTGCGCTGTCTATTTCGGCTTTTGCGGCTTTATAGAATTCACTGTAATTATCTGTCATTTTTATACCGCAATTTTCAAAAACGCCGAGATCCGTCATAACGGAAAAAGAAGGATGAATAACGTCGTATAATCTGACTTCACCGTTGACTATTCTCAGCTTTAATGCTTCTACATTGTTGAGAGTTTTCGATATGATAAACAAAAAATTGACAAAAAATGACGTATTCGTTTCCTTGGAATAAGCATATATTTGTGAAACGTCGATTTTGCTGTCTATTCCGTAACAAGGGTTTGAAAAAGACGAAAACCAGTTGTATATATTTTTTCTCAACCATTTTTCGGTATCAATTACTTCATACATAATAACATTTGCCTTTCAAACATTAATATTACCTGTACATTATATCACAAAAGCTTAATGAGCGCAAACAAAAAGCCGACGTATATATAAAATACACGTCAGCTTATAAAATCAAGCGTTATTAACCTGCTCAACCAAGCTCTTAAAGCCCTCTGCATCAGCAATTGCTATCTCAGACAGCATTTTTCTGTTAAGAGATATACCGGCTTTTTTGAGTCCGTTCATAAATGTTGAGTAATTTGTGCCGTTTGCGCGGCAGGCAGCAGATATACGGGTTATCCAGAGACGTCTGAAATCTCTCTTTTTCTGCTTTCTTCCTATATAAGCGTAGTTTCCGCTTTTCATAACGGCCTGTTTGGCCATTTTAAAATGTCTGCTCTTTGCGCCGTAGTAACCTTTGGCAAGCTTAAGAACTTTATTTCTTCTCTTGCGAGTCATCATCGCACCCTTAACTCGTGCCATTTGTAAAACCTCCGTTGTTTAAATTTTGAAATAAATATTTGTTTCTCTTTGTAAAAGCCTTATTATTTATAAGGAACAAGTCTCTTTACCTGTGCAACATTTGTTTTGTCTGCAACGGTAACTTTTCTCAAATTTCTCTTACGCTTAGTTGTTTTCTTGTTAAGAATATGGCTTTTGAAAGCGTGGGCACGAAGAACCTTGCCGCCCTTTGAAATTTTAAAGCGCTTTTTTGCACCGCTGTGAGTTTTAATCTTAGGCATAATTAAATATCCTCCTTAAAAATTTTTACTTTTTGGTTTTTGGAGCAATAAACATCATCATACTGCGACCTTCAAGCTTTGCCGGCTTTTCTACCGTGCAAACATCTGTAAGCTCGTCCGAAAAACGCTGCATTATCTCTAAGCCCTGCTTGGAAAAGCCCATCTCTCTGCCTTTAAAACGGATAGATACCTTAACCTTGTCGCCGTTACCCAAAAATTTACGGGCGTGGTTAAGCTTCGTGTTAAAGTCGTGAGTGTCGATATTAAGAGAAAGTCTTATCTCTTTTATATCAACGACCTTTTGATTCTTTTTGGCTTCGCGTTCTTTTTTTGCCAGCTCAAAACGGTATTTACCGTAATCCATGATCTTGCACACAGGCGGAGTTGCCTGAGGCGCGATCTTTACCAGATCGAGATTTTTTTCAACCGCAAGATCAAGCGCCTGAGCCGCGCTCATAATGCCAAGCTGATTTCCTTCTGAATCAATTACTCTAAGCTCGTTGTCGCGAATTTCTTCGTTAAGCTGAAGCTCTTTGCTGCTACTGATAGTCAGCACCTCCAAAAACGTAATATTACCAATAAAAATAACGGACAGACGCAAGCCCACCCGTTTCAATAACACAACAAAAGCCCCCAAAAAGGGATTTTGAAAATATTGACCCGAACGGATTTCCGAACAAGGTGAAAGCATCTGCTCTTCTTTATTGCTGAAAGCATTATACCACCTAAAACGGATTTGTCAATAGCATTTATACTTTTTTTGATATTTTTTTACAGATAATAAGCCCCAAAATGCGCTTACGGCTTTTTGATGCTTTATTTTTGATGAGAAATATGATATAATTTCAAAAAACATTTCCAAAGGTGAAATAATGTTTTCTAAAAAGAATGATGTACTCAAAAAGCCCTTTATAATATTCTTGCTGGCAAGTTTCTGTTGCCTTTTATGGGGCAGCGCATTTCCGATGATAAAAATAGGCTATTCCCTGCTGCAAATACCGTCAGACGAGCCTTTCTCTCAAATATTGTTTGCAGGGATAAGGTTTACGCTTGCAGGCTTGCTTACGCTTATTATAGGAAGTGCTTTGAGCAGACGTATTTTGCTCCCGAAAAAAAGCTCTTTCAAAAATATATTCAAGCTTTCGCTTAACCAAACGGTTTTGCAATATTTCTTCTTCTATGTGGGGCTTGCAAATACAACATCTGTCAAATCTTCGATTATCAAAGGTACGGGAACTTTTATAACCATACTTATTTCGTGTTTTATCTTTAAAAGCGAAAAATTTGATAACGCTAAACTTATAGGCTGCGTGTTGGGATTTTCGGGCATTCTTGTCATTAATCTGGCAGGCAACGATATAGGCATGGGAGTATCATTTTTCGGCGAAGGCTTTATACTTATTTCAAATGTCACGAGCGCGCTTTCCACATGCCTTATTAAAAAATACTCGCAAGATGAAAACCCCGTTGTGCTGAGCGGCTGCCAGTTTTTTATCGGTGGAATCATAATGACCGCTATCGGACTTGTAATGGGCGGAAAAATACATTCTTTCTCAATTCAGGGCGCGGGGGTTATAATTTACCTTGCAATGCTTTCGGCTGTTGCTTATTCTTTATGGGGCATATTGCTTAAGGTAAACGATGTATCAAAAGTTGCGATATATAATTTTATGACCCCCTTATGCGGAGTGTTGCTATCGGGATTTTTACCGGGCGAGCAAGAGGCTCTGTTAAATATCAAAAATCTTATCGCGCTTGCGCTCGTATGCGCAGGTATACTCACAGTTAACAAATTATCGGGCACAAAGGAGAAATCACCGTGAACGGCACCGGGATAAAAAAATACCGCTTATCAGATTTTATCCTAATAGGGATTGTAATAATATGCGCTTTTATCTTGACCGCAGTTTTTTTCACATCGGGCAAAAGCGAATTGCGCATCAGTGTGTATCAGGCAAATGAGCTTATATATCAAAAAGATTTGAGTGAAGTGGAAAACCCTTATGAATACACTGTTCACGGTGACTTAGATGTTACCCTTCTCATAGAAAACGACGGCGTTACGGTAATAAACTCAGATTGCCCGGATAAATTATGTCAAAAAGCAGGAAAGCTCACACAAAACGGTCAGTCTGCCGTGTGCCTGCCTGCAAGGGTGTCAATAGTATTAGAGAACTCGGCTAAAGCCACTGCGCAAAACGGATTAGACGGAATTGTAAGATGAAGAACTTTACATTAAAACCAAAAAGCCTTAAAACCGTACAAACCGCGCTGTTGTGCAGTGCGGCTATTGTTGTGTCTTTTATTGAGTCTTTGTTTCCTTATGTTTTGCCCGTTCCCGGGGCAAAACTTGGATTGGCAAACATTATAACCGCTGTCGCAATAGACGCGCTGGGGTTTATCCCGGGCGTTTGCATTGTTATTGTAAAAGCAATGTTTGCGTTGCTCACACGCGGCGTTTTGGCAGGTGTTATGAGCTTTTCAGGCAGTATGCTGAGCATGATCGTTATGTATTTTCTTATCAAAAGTCCTAAACATATCTTCGGATATTTGGGCATAGGTGTATCGGGCGCGTTAGCCCACAATACGGGACAGTTTCTTGTGTCTTACTTTGTATGCGGCAGGGCGGTAATGTATTATATACCCGTTCTGCTTATAATATCTGCATTGACAGGTTCCGTAAGCGGAATTACCCTTGGGCTTTTAAGCCCCAAGCTGGCAAAAACACTGCATTTTATGAATACCGGCGCAGAACCAAAACATATGTAGCATATAAATTTTCGCCTTTTCCTTGCATTTTTGTTAAATAATAGGTATACTATGTAGCGGATTTATCAAATCTTATCCATTACAGTTAAGGAATGATACTTTATGATTCAATTTGAAGAACTGAAACTAAGATTAATGTCATATAAAGAACCAATAGACGAGCTTGCCGATACGTTGGGCATAAAACCGATGTTATCGGAAATAGCACAGCTTGAGCTGCGCGCTGCGGAGCCGGGATTCTGGGACGATTTGGAAAACTCTCAAAAAATACTTCAAAAGACAAGTTACCTTAAAGGTAAGGTAGAGTCTTACAATAAGCTTACTTCTATGTTTGATGACACCCTTACACTTATTGAGCTTGCCGACGAGGAAGGCGATTTGTCTGTATATGACGACGCTGTCGCAGATTGCGACGCAGTGCAAGCGGCTTTCGAGAATTTGAGATTATCTACACTGCTTACGGGCGAATATGACTCCAAGAATGCGATAGTTACGTTCCACGCCGGCTCGGGCGGAACGGAAGCGCAGGACTGGGCAGAAATGCTTTACAGAATGTATTGCCGCTGGGGCGACAGACATAATTTCAAGGTGAAAACCCTAGATTATCTCGACGGTGAAGAAGCAGGGCTGAAAAGCGCCGTAATACTTGTTGAGGGCGAAAACGCATACGGTTATCTGAAAAGCGAGGCAGGCGTTCACCGCCTTGTAAGAGTATCGCCGTTTGACGCATCAGGCAGAAGGCACACATCGTTTGCATCACTTGAAGTTATGCCTGAGATCGACAAAGACGTGACCATTGAAATAAACCCCGAAGATGTCAAAATGGACGTTTACCGTGCATCGGGCGCAGGCGGACAAAAGGTTAATAAAACGAGCTCCGCCGTGCGTTTGACACATATACCCACGGGTATTGTTGTTGCCTGTCAGGTTGAGCGCAGTCAGCACCAGAACCGCGAAGTCGCGATGACAATGCTTATGAGTAAGCTTGTAGAGATAAAAGAGCGTGAACACCTTGAAAAAATTGAAGATATCAAAGGCGTTCAAAAAGAAATTACTTGGGGCTCACAGATAAGAAGCTATGTATTTATGCCCTACACAATGGTCAAAGATCACCGCACAGGCTATGAAACGGGAAATATAAGCGCAGTTATGGACGGAGAGATCGATGAGTTTATAAACGCTTATCTTAAAGCGGAGAGCTTAAAAGAGATCAATAACGGCTAAAACAAAAAGATAAGAGATTGACAGTGTGTATTAACACTTGCCAATCTCTTTTTTATTCTTTTATTACATTAACATATCCTTTTGGGCACGCGGTACCGTTTAGCGTATATCCGCTGTTTTCAAACATTTTAAGTTGATGTGCGACACTTTTTGTTATGCGCTCGCCGCTTACCGCAAGCGGTACTCCCGGCGGATATAGATAAAACGTGTCGTGCGATACATAGCCCTCGCACTCCGATATAGGCACCGTTACATACGGTCTGTTGTATGCGTCATAAGGCGTCATTATGATCTCTGTTTTTTCATTTGCGGCATACAGCCGCGTTGTTCTCATAACGGGCTTGCCGCCGATCGAAGCTGCATCTTTTAGAGCATTATATAACCGTTTGAATCCCTCTTTTGTATCGCACACTGTCGAAATAGCAACGGCGTAGAGCGGGCAGCACATTTCAAGCTCGATTTTGCATTTTTCACGCAAATATTCACAAAGGTTTTCAGATGTCATATTATCGGCATAAAAGACCGATCTTGTAATATCATAGTCAAAAACTCCGTCTTTTTTGCCGAACAGTTTTAAATTATCAATATGGGTCAAATCGTTACGGAATTCTTTAACTTTGTTTATGTAGTCTTTATACTCCGATTCTTTCAGTGCAAGCATATATCTTACTGCCTCAACGGCAGAGCTCATAAGCACATAAGAAGGGCTTGAGCTTTGATACACCTGAAGATAAAACTCAACTTGCCTTGTATCGACTAAAGCCGATATAATATGCAATACTGCCGTTTGCGTAAGTGACGGAAGCGTTTTATGAAGGCTTTGCACAACAATATCGGCACCACAGCAAACTGCGCTTTTCGGAAACACACCGCCTCCGAATGAAAAGTGCGCGCCGTGCGCCTCGTCTACTATAAGCGGTATGTTATATTTATGCGCAACGTTTGCAATGCACGCTATGTCGGATACAACGCCCTCGTAAGTGGGGGATGTTATTATAACAGCCTTGATATTACGCTCTTTTTGCAAAGCCGAATCCACGCTTTCGGGTGTAACAGACAAACTGCAGCCGAAATCAACATCATTTTCGGGATATAAATATGCGGGCTTTAAGCCTCTCATAACAAGCGCGTTATATACGGATTTATGACAATTTCTGGCGACAAGCACCTTGTCGCCTGCTTTTGTACACGCGCTTATAGCTGTCAAAATGCCGCAGGTCGTTCCGTTTACAAGAATATATGTTTTATCGGAAGAGTATACCTTTGACATTTCATTTTGAATATCCCTTATTATCCCCGTGGGGTGATGCAGATTATCAAAGCCTGCTATCTCGGTGATATCAAGAGAATACGCCTTGTCAAACAGCAAAGTGTTGCGCTTGTGACCGGGCATATGAAAAGGATACACATCGCCCGAACAATATTTTGCGAGTTCTTCGTACAGGCTTATTATATCGCACACCTCCCCTCTTGATTTTCAGCTTTACTTAATCATTCATTTCACTTTCGGCAACTTTTATCATAATAGCCTGTTCAATACGCTTTTTGTGCAGCTCACAACCAAGTTTATAAACGCCGTTTATGCTGCCCGTAGCGTGATAGGCGTTTGCGGCACAGCCACCGCTGCAATAAAATCTTGCAAAGCAATCGTCGCACTCCTTGTGAGCATAAATATTACAGCTTTTGAATTCATCTCTCACGGGATTGTCGTTTATCCCGTCAAACACATTGCCGAGCAGAAATTTTTTATCTCCCGCAAATTGATGACAGGGATAGAGGTCACCCTCGGGCGTTACAGCCATATATTCCGTTCCTACGCCGCAGCCGGAAACTCGCTTTACAATGCACGGACCGCCCGTTAAATCTATCATATAGTGAAAAAATGTAAATCCTTCGCCTTTTTCTTCTCTTTTAAGCATTTCCTTTGCCAATATCTCGTATTGCCGGAGTAGAACAGGCAGATCTTCTTCTTTGAGCGCATACGGCGCATCAGGCTCCGCAACAACAGGCTCAAGCGATATTTGCTTAAAGCCCAGATCGGCAATGTGGAGTATATCTTTCGCAAAATCCGTATTGTAATGAGTATACGTGCCTCTTATGTAGTAATCTTGCTGATTTCTGCTGTCTGCGACCTTTTTGAATTTAGGTACTATAATATCGTAGCTGCCTTTTCCGTTAGGTGAAATACGAAGCCTGTCGTTTACGTCTTTTCTGCCGTCAAGACTCAGCACTACATTAGACATTTCCTTATTACAGAATTCCATTATTTCGTCCGTAAGCAAAATGCCGTTTGTGGTAATTGTAAACCTGAAGTTCTTGTTATGAATTTTCTCTTGCTCTCTGCCGTATTTTACAAGCTGTTTTACAACTTCAAAATTCATAAGCGGCTCTCCGCCGAAAAAGTCCACTTCAAGGTTTTTGCGCGTGCCTGAATTTTCTATAAGAAAATCCAACGCCCTCTTGCCCACTTCAAAACTCATAAGCCCGCATTGCCCCTGATATTTGCCCTCGTCGGCAAAACAGTATTTGCATCTTAAATTGCAGTCGTGTGCAACGTGAAGACAAAGTGCTTTAATAACAGATTGGCGTTTTTTAAAGTCGAAGGCAATATTCTTGTATTTATCTTCGGAATATAGCTTGCCCTGTGCTTTCAGCTTCTCAATATCTTCAAAGACCTGCTCTATATCCTGCCCGGTAACGTCGGGCAAATCTTTATATTTTTCGAGAATTATTTTTTTTATTTCTTCTCTGTCGCGTTTATCATACATTTCCATAATATCGTAAGCTACGTCATCAACGCTGTGTACACAACCGCTGTTTACGTCAATTACAATATTATATCCGTTACTTTTATACAAATGAAGCATATCCGTCATTTTGCGTTAAAGCAATTATTAATTAACGCTATCCTTTCATATAGAATAGTTGTTCTCAAAAGAAAATCGCTGCATCGCCTTGCGCTTTGCAACGATTTTTCCTTTTTGATTACTTATTGTTCTTGCACTGCTCGCACTGCTGATTTGCGATACTGCAAGAAGTTTTGCTTGCAGACTGGCAAGATGTCTGGCACTCTCCGCAGCCGCCGTTTTTAGCGGACTCAGAGAGATCGCGGGAGTTTAATGTTTTGATTCTTTCCATAATAGTTCCTCTTTTCTGTTGCGTCAATTTATTTAACGTAAAGATTATATCAAAAAACTGAAATTTGTCAATAGTCAATCGAAGATGTGTTATTACAGCTTGTCAACAAGTTTTGCTATATATTTTTGTATTAAGGTAACATCCTGCATATTTACATCAGAGTCGTAATTACAGTCTGAGTTCTTAAATGAATTTTTGCCCATATTCTCGTGTGTTGTAAGCTTGGCAATAATTCTTTGTAATGCCGTTACATCAAGCATATCTACTTTGCCGTCGCAGTTTACGTCTCCGGGCATAGCCTTTACATCGGTGTCGGTATTATCTGTTGATGTATCGGTCGATGTATCCTTAGAAGTGTCGGTGCTGTCCGAGGATGTATCGGTATTTTCCGTGTCGGAATTGCTTGAAGGAGAATATGTCCACAGTGCGTAAAGAGTGGTGGCACCGGTAATCTTCATTCCTTCAAAAACACCCTCTGCGGCATCTTTTGAAAGTGCCCAACCGCTGAAAACATAATCCTTGTCATCATTTTCGGGAACAAGCTCATTAAGATAAATTATGCCTTCTCTGTCTGTGCCCACAGCCACAGACACAACGGTGGAATCTATCTTTCCCCCATTGGGGTCAAGCGTTACATCTACTGCCAATTCTTCAAGCGCATCCAAAACACCCTGTCTTGCAGCTGAGAATTCGGCAGGACCGTATTTGTCGCTGTATAAAGATTCATTATATGCGTCCAAAATAGCATTGCACTCACCAAGGGCATCGTTTAACGCCTTAAGACTTGACTCGTTATAATATTCGGCGTAGTTGTCTTTTTTGACTTGTTCATTCTGTTTTTGGATAAAGGCGTCAAGAATTTCAAGCTCGCGGTCAACGTTTTTGCCGTAGCGTTTATAGTGCAGATAGATGTAGTCGCCCTTTGCGCCTTTGTTAAGATCGGCAGCCAATGTTGGCTCGTCATACCACATAACGGTTTTATACTCAGCCATACATTCTTTAACATCAATTGCTATTCCCGTGATCGGTCTGTAAACGGTGTCTTTTGTATAATAACAGTAAATATATTCTCCGCCGCAGCCCTTGTTAAAATCAACTACCGTACCGTCTTCTGCGGTTACCGCTTGATAAACCACATTTTTGCCGTTTATAACTTCAGTGCGGGTTTTGTTGGCTTCTCCGCCCTTAACGAGCATAATGTCGGTTATAGCTTCACTTTTGTTGTTTGTATTCTTATAGCCTAAATAAATATATTTGCCGCCGGCGTCATCGTTCAGATCCTTATCGATCACCGTATATCCGGCATCTGAAAGCTCAGATACAGCGCTGCCCTCAGTATTGGCAAACGACGCTCTTAAATCGGACACATATACGGCATTGCTTTCATATTCATCAATATAATAGTGGTTTTCGCCGAGTATACGCGCATTCAGATCAGATCGTGTTACTATTCTTGTGTCATATGTGCCGTCAAGGTGCAGATCAAAAATTCTCACGCCCTGGTCACCGTCGTTGTAATCGTGATAAGTGCTGGCTTTGCAATAGCCCTGTACAAGCTTGTATTCTGTGCCGTCCGAATCTTTATATGTACCTTCGCCCATAAGCGTGTTTTTGTGGTCGTGACCGTAGAAAATACCCTTTACATTTTCATGCTCGGCAAACGCTTTATAAAGTTCCAAAGTGCTTGTAGCAGAGCAGCAGGCACTCTCAAGATAATTTCCCGTTACAGTGGGATTGTCTGTATTTGGGCGGTAATATCCCGGAATATCGACCTTTTTGTCATTTGCATAAAATGCGCCTTCGTCGCCCTCATTACAGGGAACAACTATTCCGGTTGTGTAAAACTCATGCAATGGGATATGCTGGAAAGCAAGAGTGGGAGCATAATCGCCGTCCGTTGTAAAGCTCCTTATATTCTCATTAACTGTTCTTACGTAATTTACTATACGTTGATATCCTTCTTCGTTATTATAACTTTTTGTGTCATTGTAACCGGGCTTGCCGTATCCGCCGTTGTCATCGTATGTTCCCGAGTCAAGCAGTATCAAATTCCACGCAACATTGTTGCCTTTGTTATCAAGTATCGGCAAACAGCCCGATCCCACGCCGTTAAGATCTATTGAAGAAAAATTATTGTCAAAATCAATTGCACCATTCTCAACATACAGGTTATACTGTTCTGCTCTTGACGGACCGGATTCGCTGTCGTGGTTGCCAAATACTACGGCAAAGGGCGTTCCGTTGAATGTGCTTATAAACTGTTGTATTGTGTTTTTAAATCTATATGTTGTAGCTGTGGAAATCGTATTGTCGCCTGTGAGAACTATCAGATCGGGGTGATACTCTTTTATTGAAAGTGAAAGAAGATCAAGACAGCCCTCTTCTATATTGTGATAATCCTGTATGTCGGCGATCTGCATTATTCTGAAATTTCCGTTGGCGTCGAATTTCAGACCGAAATCCGTCTTTTTTTGATTAAGTGATGACGCTGCATATGCGCTCGGAAAAACGCAGGTCAACATACAAAAAAACAGCAATACAGAAACAACTTTTTTAAATTTCATAAAACCTTACCTTCCGTTTCGTAAAATAAATATCAATTAAAGCGTATTAATTGTCTAAGCTTACAAGCCTGTTTAATGCGGCAGCGTCGCATTTTTTAAAGCCCTGTGTATTTTCGGGATAATCAATAAGCGGCTTGCCGTCGGATGTAAGATTTATATAGGTTATGTTGGCAAGACCCGTGTTGCCGTATTCTATAACGGCGCTGACTATACCTGATTTATCGCCTGTGACGGCAGTACCGTCTTCTGCTGTGTTATTTACAACAACAATTTTGTCACCGTCGCATATATATGCCAAAAATCTGTTGTTTTCTTTTTCACCGTCTACGCAATATTCAAAGTAAACAAGGCTGTGCGCCTCCAGTACGTCTTCAGACTTACTGTCTTCATCTTCGTTGCTGTCTGCCGCAGCTATTGCGGCAATATCATCAGAATCTGCGTACTTTGTTGAAATATCGGTATCTGTTTCAACAGCAAAAGCATTTTTCAAATCGAGCGTAACCGTTTTGGGTGCGTATATAGCGTTTAGCTGTGCCTTTAATGCAGCCACAGCGGTAGATGCGTCCGCGTCAAGATTACCGCTTTTTACAAGTGCCGATCCGCCGATGATTATACCGACAACAAGCACCGCAAAAACAATAAAACCCAATAGCGCGATTTTTTTGTTCTTACCATTAATTTCTGCCATTTTTGTTACCTCCGCTTAAGAATACTAATATCATTTCGATTATAGTTTAATTTAATGAAAAAGTCAATTAAATTATGACGCCCAATTCCTTAAACTTGGGAATAAGACCTATTCTCGGAAGGTTTTCGTCGGGTATCTGCGGAAAATCGTACCCCGGATAATCGTTACCTTCAACTATTGCAGGGCCGTCCGGTGTAACGCATACGTCCCACCCTATATAGGTTATTTGCGGTACAACAAGCGCGGCTTTTCTTATCATCTCTTTAAGCTCGTTGTAATAAGGTATTTCATAACCCATAAGCTCCACCCCCGTAACAGGATGCGTTTTATGAGTTTCAAATTTCCCGTCGTGTCCGTAGCTTATTACCCTTCCCGTTTCAACGTCTATATGACAGGCTATGCCGCCGCGGTCAAGGTTGTCCACAAAGCCGCCGTCGCTGCCCATTTTAAGCAAGCCGTAAAGGAAATGAACTTCTCCGTCTTTAAAAAGCGTGCAAAGTCTGACACAGTTTAAAGAATCGGGATGAAGCCTTTTCAGATGTTCGTGCTGGGCGATTATCTCTTCACAAACACCGAATTTATTCTCTTTTAAGTAATTGAAAAGCTCTTTTTGTGTTTTAAAATCGTCTTTGTTAAGCTTTTCTATCCCGTGACCGCACTCGCCGTCGTCGGGCTTTGCCAAAAAGAACTGTTTATTCTTGATAAATTCGGAAAACTGTTCTTCGTTTGCAGCTGATATGTCAAGAATATCTCTTTTAGTGAAATCTTTGAATTTTTCGGCAAATTTGCGCTTGCTTTCAAAGCAGCCGCCGTAGTTATAATCGTTGAGCATATGTAAAAGCTTTTTGTTTTTAAATCTGCCGATATACGTTTTTCTTTCTTTTGCGGTCATATTATAGTATTCAAAAAGAACATAATCACTGTGGCCGGCGCCGTATTTTATCGCGCACCCAAGCATATCGCAATATATTGAAAACTTATTTTTTCCTGTTTTTCTTTTTACAACATTTGCGGCGTCCGATATTCTTGAAAAGCGCATACGCTTAAAAACATTCAGATAATATCCCAAACCCATACAGCATTTTTCCTTTCCCGGTTTTTAAATATATTTTTAAAACACAACAGCGGTGCTGCCGTATTTATTATAAACACAGCAACGCCGCATATTTATTAACAAATCACACAGCTTTACCAGCCTAATGTTTCTCCGCCTTCGATTTTTAAGTATTTGTGCATTGATATTAAACTGCCAAGCGCGCCGACTATCATTCCCGATGCAATAAATATTGCAGATATAGGCAACATAAATGTGTCATAAGGAATAGCGACAAGATACTCCGCAACATTAACTATAACGGCGGCAACGCCCTCATATATAAAGAATAGGATAAGCGAAGTGATAACTCCCGCAATAAATCCCAGCGTCATACCTTCAATAAAAAACGGTATTCTTACAAAGGTGTTGGTGGCGCCTACCGATTTCATAATACTTATCTCAAATCTTCGGCTGTACATCGTTATTCTTATCGTATTTGAAACAATAAACAACGAAACAACGCCCAAAACCACAACAAGCCAAAAGCCTATTACGGTAACAAGATTGTTAAGGCTTGTAAGCTTAGATGCAACATCTCTGCGGTCGCTTATTTTTTGTATTCCGTCAATTTGCGAAATCTGATGCACAGTATCGTCATAGAGAGAAAGATCGCTCATTGTTACCTTATATGCATTAGGTAAGGGGTTACCCTCACCTGTCATTTCATCATACCACTGACCGAGCTCATCCTTATAATCTGCAATTGCTTCTTCCTTTGATACGAACAGAGCATCGGATACATTAGGTATCTCTCTTATTTGGGGTCCTATTTCAATGACTGCCTGAACCTCGCTTATATCATCTTCAAGATAAACGTTTACCATATTGTCTGCGCCTACCTTCGTAACAATGGCAGACACATTATAAGACACGACCATAGCCGCACCGGTAAGAACCAAACACGACACCAAAACGCCGACCGAAGCAATAGACATCGCGCGGTTGTGCCATATGCTTTTCAAGCCTTCTTTTATAAGATATCCGCATCCGCTGAGCTTCATACCGCACCTCCCAAATTACCGCTGTCGCTTACAACAGAGCCGTCGTCAAGCACTATAACTCTGCCGCCGAACTGCTGTACAAGCTCATGCTCGTGTGTAACAACAAGCACTGTTGTACCGTTTTTGTTGATCTCGGAAAGCAAGGTCATAATTTCTATTGACATTTCGGGGTCAATATTTCCCGTAGGCTCGTCGGCTATTATTATATTGGGAGCATTAACCAAAGCGCGCGCCAAGCTTACACGCTGCTTTTCACCACCGGAAAGCTCGCTCGGAAAACTAGCCGCCTTATGCTTCAGTCCTACAAGGTCAAGCACATAAAGCACTCTCTTTTTTATCTTTTTCGACGGCGAACCTATTACTCTCATTGCAAAGGCCACGTTGTCGAAAACCGTCATTTTTTCTATTAATCTGAAATCCTGAAAAACGATGCCCATTTTTCTGCGCAAATAAGGAACCTTTCTGCGCGGCAATTTCGCAAGGCTTTTTCCGTCAACGATAATATCTCCCTTAGTAGGGATCTCTTCTCGCATAATAAGCTTTAAAAAGGTGCTTTTTCCCGCGCCCGAGGCTCCGAGTATAAAAACAAATTCTTTATCGTTTATTGTAAGATTAACATTTTTAAGAGCGTGCGATTCACTTACATTTGTTTCGTAAGTTTTTGAAACTTCATTAAATTGTATCATTTATACTATCCTTTCTGCCAAATACAAAAAAGAGGCAAAACAATGCAAATCTAAAATAATCAAAGGAAATGTAAGCAGACAATATACATTGCACTGTCACACTTCCTTTGGATATTCAAATATTTGTAATTAGTATTTCATTGGAGATGATGTTAAATATTTCTTGACCATCAGGGCTACCTTAAATACGATAGCGTCTTCAAATTCTCTTAAATCAAGACCTGTGATCTTTTTAATCTTTTCCAATCTGTAAACGAGGGTATTTCTGTGAATGAACAGCTTACGTGATGTTTCCGAAACATTAAGATTGTTCTCAAAGAATCTTTGTATAGTAAACAGAGTTTCCTGATCGAGGGATTCTATTGAGCCTCTTTTAAAGACCTCCTGCAGGAACATATCGCATAGTGTTGTAGGCAACTGATATATAAGTCTTGCAATACCGAGATTATCATAATTTGCAACTGTTTTTTCGGTATCAAAAACCTTGCTTACTTCAAGGGCTATTTGAGCCTCTTTAAACGAGCGCGCCAGATCTTTTATTCCCGAAACAACAGTGCCTATTCCTACTATACAGTGGGTGTAAAACTCGCTTGAAAGCGTATCTACAATTGAGCTCGCCAGCTTCTCCAGGT
>JAEEHZ010000196.1 GCA_016281115.1 Clostridiaceae bacterium
ATCATCAAACGCATTAAATATCGAAAAGCTTTTTGATCTCATCTTTATTGATTTCAGAGCCTATTACACATATTCTGCCTATGGCAGCTGCCGGACCCGTTCTGATATTTATATCGCCGGGTATATAATCAAAGTGTATCCACTCGCCGTCTTTTCCGCTTACAATGCCCTTTGCGCGTATCACCATACCGTATTTTTCACTGCTGTCAAATTCACTTAAAGCGGCTTTAATCGACTCATGCTCAAATCTTTTTGCGGTTTCAACTCCCCAACTGTCGAAAATTTCATCAGCATCGTGGTGATGGTGATGCTCGCCGTCATGGTGATGATGTTCACCGTGGCACTCGTGGTGTTCATCGTCATGGTGATGATGTCCGCAGCACTCGTGATGTTCCTCATCATGGTGATGATGTTCACCGTGGCACTCGTGGTGTTCATCGTCGTGGTGATGATGTCCGCAGCACTCGTGATGTTCCTCGTCATGGTGATGGTGTTCACCGTGGCACTCGTGGTGTTCATCGTCGTGGTGATGATGTCCGCAACATTCGTGATGTTCATCATCGTGGTGATGATGACTGTTCTCTTTGGAGAGCTTTTCTATTTCTGTTTCCAAAGTATCTCTTCCTGCAACGGCGTCTGTTATTTGCTCACCTGTAAGCTTGTCCCAATCGGTAGATACTATATGAACATTTGGATTGATCTCTCTTAACAATGCTATTGATTCGTTTAATTTATCTTCTTTGATATTTCCCGTATGGCTGAGTATCACGCAACCGGCGCTTTCAATTTGGTTTTTATAGAATTCACCGAAGTTTTTAATATACATTTTGCATCGGTTTGCGTCGGCAACAGTTACGAGGCTCTCTATCTCAAGCTTGTCATTATGGACATCAAGAACAGCCTTTACAACGTCACTGAGTTTTCCCACACCGGAAGGCTCAATTATTATTCTGTCGGGTGCATAATCATCTAAAACTTTTGTAAGCGCCTTGCCGAAATCGCCTACCAAACTGCAGCAGATGCACCCAGAATTCATTTCTGTTATCTGAACGCCTGCTTCCTGCAAAAAGCCTCCGTCTATGCCTATTTCTCCGAATTCGTTTTCTATAATGACTATTTTCTCACCGCTGTATGCTTCTTTAACAAGTTTTTTTATCAGGGTGGTTTTTCCAGCACCCAAAAATCCCGAAATAATATTTACCTTTGCCATAATTATCGACCTCTTTTAACTTATTTATTTTTGACTTTCCAAAGCCATCTGCACAGCCGTTGCAAGCTGATCGGGGCAAGATGTGTCTTTAAATCCGCATTTTATGCCTTTCAGGCGCTTAACAAGCTCCTCGGCAGGCATATTTTCCACCAAAGCCGAAACACCTTTTCCGTTTCCGTTGCAGCCGCCGTTAAATTTAACGTTATGAATAATATTGTCAGTTAATTCAAATTCTATGCTATTTGAGCAGGTGCCTGTTGTTTTGTAATTATATTTCATTGCATAGCCTCCGCAGATCAATTATTTATTAATTTATACATAAGAGGTGCGTCCTCTTTTCTTACCACCTCATTAACTGCCAAAATTTCAGCTTTAACAGTTTTTGCGCCCATTGTTATTTCAAGTATGTCCCCCACTTTAACATCATAAGAGGCTTTTGCGGGTTTATTATTTACGGTCACTTTGCCCGCGTCGCAGGCGTCGTTCGCAACCGTTCTGCGTTTTATTATTCTTGAAACTTTTAAAAATTTATCCAATCTCATAAGAATTACTTCCTTTCATAAATACAATTTGTCTTAACAAAAAAATAAGGTGTAAAAAATGAGGGGGACGAGAGTATCCCCCCGCCCCCGATAGGTATAAATTGAATTACTTGTTTACAGCGTCTTTAAGAGCTTTTCCTGCTTTGAAAGCGGGAACCTTAGATGCAGCGATCTTAATCTTCTCTTTTGTTCTGGGGTTGCTGCCCATTCTTGCTGCGCGTACTCTTTGCTCAAATACACCAAAGCCGGCTATGGAAACCTTTTCGCCTGCTGCAAGTGTATCTGTAATTGTTGCGAACATAGCGTTAACAACTTTTTCTGCTTCCTTCTTGGAAACCTCGCTCTTTTGAGCAACTGCTGCTACTAAATCTGACTTGTTCATAATTTTTTACCTCCGTTTTTCGTCGTTAAGACAATTTATTTTGACTTCTTCCCATAGGGAATCAAGTTCAGACATACTTAATTCGCTAAGAGCCGCCCCTCTTTTTACGGCAAGCTCCTCGCATGCTTTAAAGCGTTTGATGAATCGTCTTGTTGCTTTTTGCAAAGCTTCTTCGGCATCGCAATTTATAAAGCGTGACACGTTAACCGCCGCAAAAAGCAGATCTCCCAATTCATCAAAAGCTCTGTCTTTGTTGTCTGCGGTTATTTCTGTCTTCAGCTCGTCTGCTTCTTCGTAAACCTTTTTCAAGGCGTCTTCGGCGCCCAAAAAATCGTAGCCCGCCTTAGAAGCTTTTTTCTGCACCTTACGTGCGTAAGTCAAAGACGGAAGCGCTTTACAAATGCCGTCTATCGCCTGACTGTACGTTTCCTGATGCTTTGTCTGCATCTTTATTTCGTCCCATCTGTCAAGAACGCGGTCCGCACTGTCCGCGTGTTCCGAGCCGAAAATATGCGGGTGCCTTACTATAAGCTTTTGACAAATGCCGTTTGCCACATCGTCAATGTTAAAAATGTCTTTTTCATTTTCCATCTGAGCGTGAAAAACGACCTGAAGCAACACATCTCCCAGTTCTTCTTTCAGAAGATCGGTATTGTTATTGTCTATCGCCTCACAAACCTCATACGTCTCTTCAAGAAAATTGTTTCTGATGCTTTGGTGAGTTTGCTCTTTATCCCACGGACAACCGTCGGGCATACGCAGACGTTTAACGATCTCTACCAAATCGTAAAAACTATAGCTTTCCTTGAATTTAAAATCGACCATTTTTTTCTATCTCCTAAAGGCAAGTACTATTTTAACCTATAAGTCTGTATTTTTCAAGTGTTTTTGCAATTTTATTTCCTTTTGGCAACAATAAAATATCATTTTTTGTTATGCCTTTAACGATTAGCATAAAAATTATATAAATAATTGCCGCAATTATGATAGAAATGACAGTAGACACCTTATCCGATATCAAAGAGCCAAGTCCTTTTTGCGCAAAAAAAGCAACGGTAACGCATACAGACGCGCATATAACGGGTTTAACAAGTATCATATTAAAGTCGGGCATAATATTTGTTTCCTTGCACAGCACATATATTGCCGCAAAGCAAACAAATATATAAGCAACAAGCGTACCGATAGCCGCACCGATAATATTCAGCTGAGGTATTATTATAAGAGTGTAGTTCATCGTTATGTTGATCGCCGTAGCGCCGATAAAGAGCTTGAGCGGCACATCCGCACGGTTTACCGCCTGCAGCATACTGCATATTGGTGTACTTGTGGCAACAAATATAACGGTTATTCCCAACACCTGCAGTGCTTTTGCCGCAATAACGACCTCGCACTCAACATTCGGGCTGCTGTACAAAAGGCTGAGTATCGGTCTTGATAATACAGTCATACCCAAACCGCAGGGTATAGTTAC
>JAEEHZ010000197.1 GCA_016281115.1 Clostridiaceae bacterium
AAGGGTGGATTTTCCGGAAACAATATTGTTGAAAACGTTGTGTTTCCCTCAGGACTTAAAAGCATAGGAGAAGAAGCGTTTGTCAACTGCTATTCGATCAGGGGATTCGATATACCTGCAAGCGTTGAAACAATAGAGCATTTGGCTTTTTCGTGGGCAAGTGGGATTGAGTACATAAACGTAGATGATAATAACAAAAATTATTGCTCTGTTGACGGCGTATTATTCAACAAAAGCAAAGATGATCTCATATGTTATCCTGCAAACAAAGAAGCCGAGACATATTCAATTCCAAACGGAGTAATAAACATATGTGATGAGTCATTTATAAACAGTAATTTGAAAAGCGTAACAATACCCGAAGGCGTAAAAAGCATAGGTACATCGGCATTTTTAGGCAACGCAAACATTGAGAGCATAACTATACCCGAAAGCGTGACAAACGTAGGGCCTTACGCCTTTTATGACTGTTTATTGCTCGACAGCATAGAATCTTCCGGAGATTTAACAAAAATTGGTGCAAGTGCATTTGAGGGCACGATGTATTATAATAATAAAGATAATTACGTGGACAATATTTTATATTTGGGAGCATCTTTGATAGTTGCGGATCCTGAGATTACATCCGCGAATATAAAAGAGGGTACTACGCTTATAAGCGACCGTGCATTTGAAGACCGTACACTTTTAGAGAGCGTGAAGATGCCCGATAGTTTAAAACATATAGGAGACAATGCTTTTGCCTATTGCTGTAACTTGATAAGTGCCGTTATCGGACAAAATGTTGAGACGATTGGACTGAGTTCATTTGAATTTTGCGAAAAACTGGAGAGCATTGTAATACCCGACAGTGTAAAAAGCTTGGGGGACAGTGCATTTATGGATTGTATGGCGCTGAAAACCGCAAAATTAGGCGAGGGCATTACGGAGATAGAACCGTATGTATTTTGTGATTGCTCTGCGCTTGAAAGCATTAACTTAAACGGCAATATAACAAGTATAGGCGAGGAGGCTTTTTCGTATTGCTCAACTCTGAAAAGCATAACTATCCCGGACAGCGTAACAAGTATAGATGACTACGCATTTTACTGTTGTTACGAACTTGAAAGCGTTACATTAAGCAAAAACATAACGGTTATAGAAGAGGGACTTTTTTCCGGTTGCTCTGCGATCAAAAGCATTGATATTCCCGACGGTGTAACAAGCATACTGTATGGCGCTTTTGAGGATTGTTTATCTCTTGAAAGCATAACCATACCGAAAAGTGTTTACGAAATAGCGGATAATGCGTTTTCGGGCTGCGAAAACCTTACCGTATATGGTTACAAGGATTCATATACAGAGCAATATGTCAGGGAAAACGACATAAGCTTTGTTGATGTTGAAAACCCGGATGCCGGTAAAGGCGATGTAAACGGCGACGGCGATATTACTATGGAAGACGTTGTACTTCTGCAAAAGCATATCGCAAAGCTTACGGAGTTCACACCCCAACAATTGGATCTTGCTGATGTAACAGGCGACGGCGAAATCACCATGCTTGACGTTACTACGGTACAGAAGTATATTGCGAAACTCATTGAACAATTCTAATTAAAATTAATTATCCCTCGGCTATCAAGTCGGGGGATAATTTTTGCGTTGTACTATCGGTTTTTTAGCTTTAAATTTTAAGTAAAACGGTTTTCAGTGCCGCTTTTTGTTGCCCTTTTAGGGGCAACTGCCACGCTTGCGTGGCGGACGGGGTGGAGTGCGGTTTCGGTGCGTTTAAATTCTGCAGTTTACAAAAAAGCAAAATAAAACCGGAGAACCGGTCGCCATTAAGCCGCGACTGATTCTCCGGTTATTTTTATTGTGTTAAATTAATTCATAAATTCGTTTAATTTAAGTATTATTTCATTTGCCTGCTCCTGTGTGATCTCCGCTTCATCACCGTTATAATAACCCGAAACCACAGGGCAGTTATTCTCCTTTGAGTATTCGTATTTGGTGGTCAAAGCAACTTTGTCGGAGCTGTCGTAATATATTTCTTCGCTTACATAAGGCTCGCCCGAGGGATCTTTTTTGTATTTGTATTTATTAGTTATCATTACATTTTCGTTGCTGTCTTTAAGCACAATAGACTTTAAAGTACCGTCGTCGTTGTAAGTGTTTTCCGACACCGCGCGCAGCTCATTTGTTTCTTTGGAATATATAGACACCTTTGTTATCTGATTGTCGCTGTTATACTCATACTCTTGTGTAAAGCCGCCGTCTATAACGCCGTTTGAAGTATCGGTATCGGTAGAAATGCCCGTGTTCTCCTGTTTTGAAGAAGTTGTCATTGATTCATTATTTTTTATTTCGGCCTGGCAAGAACACATAATAAGCATTATTATAATGCCTATTATTGCCGCAATAGCTTTTTTCACTAAAATCGTCCTCTCGTATTTCATCTTGACCATTTGTCGCTGAGTGTGTCAATTTGATCTGCAAATTTTGCTATGTCCTTATTTGCCATACCCTCGCAACGCCTTGCAACGCTCAAAAGCCTGTTGCACGCTGCCAAAAGTCTGTTAAACACAGCCGCACTGCGGGATTGTCCCGAAGTAATAGCCGCCTTTTTGGCGCGTATGCCCAAGGTCTCCTTTATTACCTTGCCGCTTATAAGGTCAACGCAAGTTCCGCTGTACGGTGCGTATGCGTTATATCCGTATTCGTCGTGCAGGCAGGCGGTGAATTCTTTGCAAACGTTATCTTCACCGTGATTTACGAATACCGTGTGCGGTTTTTCGTCAAACGCCTGAACAAATTTTATCAAGCCTTCTTTATCGGCGTGTCCGCTTATGCCTTCCAAAAAGTCTATTTCCGCATTTACCGCTATTTGCTCACCGAAAAGCTTCACGTGATCGGCACCTTCAAGCAGTGTGCGCCCGAGCGTTCCCTGAGCTTGATATCCAACAAACAGTATAAGGCATTCTTCGCGCCAAAGGTTATGCTTTAAGTGATGCCTAATTCTGCCCGCCTCGCACATTCCGCTGGCAGAGATTATTACCTTGGGCTCGCTGTTGGAGTTTATCAGCTTGGATTCTTCACTTGTTACCGCAACCTGAAGTCCGGGAAATGTGAGCGGATTTATTCCTTTGTTTATAAGCGCCTTTGTTTCATCATCAAAATACTCCGTGCTGCAATTCAAGAAAATATTTGTAGCCTCTATCGCAAGAGGACTGTCGATATACACCTGAAAATCCGGATGATCCTTTATTAGATTATCGTGTTTTATTTGCCTTATAAAATACAAAAGCTCCTGTGTTCTGCCGACCGCAAAAGAAGGGATAATAACATTTCCCCCGCGGTCGAGAGTACGTTGGATATGCCTTGTAAGCGAAGCAATATAATCGAGCCTCTCGGGGTGATAACGGTCGCCGTAGGTGGATTCAACAACCACATAATCGGCACTGTGGGTATATTTAGGGTCTTGCAGTATCGGCTGATGTATATTGCCAACATCTCCGCTGAAAACGATTTTTTTCGTTACTCCGTCTTCCGTGAGCCACACTTCTATGCTTGCGGAACCGAGCAAATGTCCTATATCCGTAAAGGCTATCTTAAGCCCGTCAAATATTTCTATTTGTGTTTCGTATTCGCAGGCGACAAATTTTGAGATGGCCCCCTGGGCATCGTTTGTGTCGTATATCGGCTGATATTCACCTGCACCCGAGCGCTTGCCTTTACGGCTGCGCCACTGAGCCTCAAACATTTGTATGTGCGCACTGTCGAGAAGCATTATCTTTGCAAGCATACAGGTGGCTGTGGTAGCATAAATGTGTCCTCTGAAGCCGTTTTTGTATAACAGAGGCAAATTGCCCGAGTGGTCAATATGCGCGTGCGTAAGCAAAACGCAGTCAATTTCAGATGGATTAACGGGTATCTCCTGGTTCTCAAAAATATCCGCGCCTTGCTCCATACCGCAGTCAACAAGTATCTTTTTACCGTTCACCTCTATATAGGTACAGCTTCCGGTAACTTCGTGAGTAGCTCCCAAAAAAGTGATCTTCAAAAAAACACACCTCTTTTTTATTATTTATATAATTACTTAAAAAACCTTATACAGCTGTTTTTCCGTTCTTCTTTTAAACCTCGTGAACAAAAGCGCTATAAACAACGCTCCGCGGGCGCATATCTCAATGCACATCGCAAGCCACGCTCCGCTCAATCCTGCGTCTCCTACAAGCATAATTGCCAAAGGAATACGTATAAGCCACATGCTTATAAATGCTATAATTCCCGTTATGGCGGTATCGCCTGCGCCTCTGAAAATGCCTGAGCATACTATTGCCGCGGCAAACATAGGTTCGGCAAATGCCTCTATTCTCAAAGCACCTGTTCCAAGCTCTATTATTTGGGGATCGGGTGTAATTAACGCAAGCATTTGCGGTGCAAATATATACATCAACACACCTGTTACTGTCATAAGCAGCATTCCGAAAGCAAGCGTGAGCCTGCTGAGCCGTTTTGCCATATCATAACGTTTTGCGCCCAAAGACTGTCCTATTATTGTAGTAGCCGCTGTCGCAACGCCGAATCCCGGCATATAGCACAGGCTTTCTGCGGTTATGCTGAAAGAGTTTGCGGCTATCGCTGCGTTGCCCAGCGGAGCAACGATTTTTGTAAACGCTATGTGTGCGCCGCAGGTAAGGATTTCCTCAATAGCAACGGGAACGGATATTTTTACCGCATTTTTTATCACGGTGGAATTGAACTTTAACCGCTCGCCTTTTCTGAATCTGAGCGAGTCAGATCTGAACATCAAGAAATACAGCATAATAAGACCTGTAACTGAAAATGCAAGCGATGTTCCCAGTGCCGCTCCCGCAACGCCCATACCTGCGCCGGGTACAATAATATTATGCGAAAAAACGGTTATATTTCTTGTAGGGAATATCAAAAAGAAATTAAAAACAACATCAAGCGCACACATTGTAATATCAAGTATGCCCGGTATTTTCATATTTCCGCTGCATTGCAGCATACCCGCGGAGGTATGATTTATCATTGTTAATGGCATGGCAGTGGTGCAAATTATAAAATATGCAGAGGCGTTTTCCCTTATGGATTCATCTCCGCCGAGCCATTCGGGCAAATAAAAGCCTATCGATATTCCGAGCAGAGCCACAATAACGCCGAGTAAAGTCGTAAACAAAATTCCCAGCTTTGCGGTATTCCTTGCCGATTTTTCGTCTTTTGCACCTATTTTGTTTGCTATTTGGACTGTAAAGCCCACGGAGGACGCTATGCATATTCCGTTTAACAGCCATGTGCTTGATGACACGAGACCTATCGAAGCCGATTGGTCTGCGCCTAGCTTACCGACCATAGAGGCGTCTATGTATTGCATGATAATACCCGATATGTGAGCCAAAATTGCGGGGATACTCAGCCGTAATATCATC
>JAEEHZ010000198.1 GCA_016281115.1 Clostridiaceae bacterium
AATAGCAAATTCCGATTTAAAATCGTTGTTACTGTATGCGCTTATCTGCATTGCAGCTTTTGCAGTAGTTTATGTTTTGATGTCTGCGCTGTTCTTAAAAACCATTGGCTCCGTGCGCGGGTATAAATCAAAGAAATATGTATCCAAACCGCTTAAGCAGTCTTCTGTAATGTGGGCGCTTATAAAAAGAGAATTAAAAAGATTTGTGTCAATTTCTTCATATATGGTAAATTCGGCTATCGGTATAGTGTTTACCGTGCTGATACCCATAGCGGTGTTTGTAAAGCAAAGCGATATTCGCGCGGCTTTAAATGTTTTAGCCGATCAGTTACCCGGAGATTTTTATATAAGTGAATTTATCGCCGCAATATTCATTATTCTGTTATGCCTTATGTCAAGCGCCGACACAATATCCGCACCTTCAATATCGCTTGAGGGAAAGACAATTTGGCTGCTTCATTCATTGCCCGTAAACGGATACAGTATACTGATGTCCAAGGTGTATACTCACGTTATCATTTGCCTGCCGGCTTCATTGATAGCGGGAACTATATTTAATATACTTTTCCCTTCAAATTTGTTTCTCGGTGTGTTTATGTATATAACTCCTACGGCTATGACCTTTGTTCAGGCTTTTTTGGGCGTTTGGAGCAATATGCACTTTCCGCGGACCGATTATATAAATGAAACTGCTGCGGTAAAGCAATCGCTTTCCGTTGTAATCACTATGTTCGGCTCTATGTTTATAGTAGGAGTGCCGACCGCTGTTTATATTTTGCTTTTATCGGAGATATTCGGTTATCAAATATTTATCTTGCTGTTTACCGCATATTTGGCACTTATTGCAGGAGCCTTTTATCTGTATATATTAAAACGCGGAAACAAAGTATTTGCTAACATTGATTAATAATCAAATATATATTTAGAAATGCCGCCTGAGCTTTTGGTAAGCTTCAGCGGCATTATACTATATGTAATATCAATTATACAAATTGTTATTTTATCTTGCATTCAGCTAAAAAATAAATATTTCCGTCTTCGTCGGCACCTTTAAAACAGTATTTATCGTCATTACAGCGGTGATAAATGCTTACTTTGTCTTTCATCATTATTTCGTGGTGATAATCTATCTGAAATTCACGTATATCGGGCTCACCGAGAGTATTTAGTGAATTAAATGCAAAATTTGCGTATTTAGTATTGTTAACATGTCCGTTAATATCTATATCAGAGGCAGAGGGATATACGGAGATAGGGGAGAGATCCTCTGTATCAAAATCCCGTACGCGTTTGGATATTTTAACATCAAACGCAGGATCATCATAATAGCTGTCTATTTTATAAATACAATTGTCCGTTATAACAGGCTTTCTTAATGTGCTGTCTATTATTGCCCACAAAGACGAGCCTTCTGTTATTACATTGCCGTTATCATCAAGTATTTGATAATCTCTTATATATCCGAACGAGGAAGGCTTGTGCGGCCATGTTTTTACAGTTACGTCACTGTGCATTTCAGGCATTGAGTGAACTACAAGCTTTGTCCGGAGCAGCACCCATATAAGGTTTTGCTTGATCAAATCGTCGTAACCTACATTTAGCAGATCTGAATGTATTCCTGCTGCATCTTGAAACAGATCAAGTATAGATGATATGCGCAGGTTTTTATTTACATCATAATCAGATGTTCTCAGGCTGTATTTTTTGCTGAACATGTTCAAATTCATTTTTTATTCCTCCAGAACAGGCAATATTCCGCCTATATCACAAAGTTCATATTGTCCTAAATTTTCAGTATACACGCCGTAATTACGCGCAAATGACTTTATATCTTCACAATTCGGGTGAGTACTTAGATCGCCGTTGAAACACAGTATGTCGTTACTGAGCTTTCCGCTGCAGCCGCCGATAAAACCGTAATTTACGCCTTCAAGCCTTATATGTCCCGGTTTTATTTTTAAGCAATCAACTTTGTTTTCGGCACAGGCTCTGAAAATGCCTTCGTCGGCAGTAATTACGGCATTATCATTTACAACCGCAACAGAGCATTTCGAGTATCCCTGTTTAGTTTTGATTATTTTATTCTCATCAAATAAAGATAAAACACAATTAATTATGGTTGAGGGGTTGCATATAAGCTTATCGCCTGCAATGCAGCCGTTCAGTAATACATTTTCGGGATATGCCTCTTTTAATTCCCGGTCGGCTGTCATTATATCAAAGCCAAGCTTAATAAGCGGGGAAATAAGATATTCACATTCCTTTGCAATTATGATTTTGTTATTGCCTAAGTGGATACACTGCATATCTGCGTGGCGCTGTTCAAATAACCGCAGATTTTCACAAGACTGTGTTTTTATTACATTTATACCAAAGCCCCTTAAGGTATTAAACAAGGAGGCGTCTGCATCGGTAATTACAGTGTTTACCTTTCCGCGGGGTAAATTGGGAGTAGTTACATAACTGACCATACACACATCCTTTAAAAATGTCTGAATTTATCTTTTACTTTAGCAACAGCATTTTATCATATTTTAGAACAACTTTCAACCGAGCAGTGAACATTACAATTTGTATATTTTTAAAAATTTAATAATAATACTTTCAGTAGAATTTTCACTGAAAAAATTTACACATTGTACAAATGCGACCACAACATATGGCTGTACTTGTTATCGATAACACAACAGCTTGTATTATTTCTTGTGAAAATATAATAAAAATTTTTATATTTTTTTTGTTATGTAGTTATTATACACAACAAAATTTACAAAATCTATTGAAAAAGCAAAAATTATGTATTATAATACCACCACGTGCTATTTTAGTAATTGAGGTGGATATTCGTGATCAAAAAATTTACAAATAGTTTAATTCGTTTTGTTTCCGTAATGCTTGCTATGGTTTTGCTTCTGTGTACGGCAATTGCCGTTACAAATGCGCAAAGATCGTATAACAGTATTGCAGATCAAGCAGTCAGTAGGTTTGGAATTGACGTTTCCAAATGGCAGGGCAATATCAACTGGAACAGCGTTAAGTCAAGCGGAATAGATTTTGCCATTATCCGCGCGGGTTACAGCGGAGTGATTGACCCTTATTTCGAGACAAACTATAAAGGCGCAAAAAATGCAGGCATAGATGTAGGCGTATACTTTTATACATATGCAGACTCTATTGAGAAAGCAAGAACAGATGCAAATAATTGTTTAAGCTGGCTTAAAGGAAAAAAGCTTGAGTATCCTGTATATTTTGATATAGAGGATAAAAAGCAGGCTTCAATAAGCAAAAGTATGAATACTGATATTTCGCTTACATTTTTGAATATAATGAAAGCCAACGGCTATCTTGCAGGTGTGTATTCATCTGCTTCTTGGCTTGAGGGCTCCGGGGCTAAAGTAAACACCTCTCAAATAACTTCTGCCGGTTATGAAGCCTGGATAGCCAGATATTATGACTATACATATAATGACAGATTCGGATATTCTCAAAGATACGGAATGTGGCAGTACAGCTGCAAGGGAAACGTAGGCGGGGTATCCGGAGAGGTAGACCTCGATATCTGCTATAGGGATTATCCTTCAATTGTAAAGCAAAACGGTTACAACGGATACTCACGTTCAACTGTAACAAATACAGATACAGACACATCATCAAACAGCCGTCACTCAGATAAAGACATTACCTCTAACACCGAGGTAACAACCGATACAACGTCTGAGAGTGAAATAGTTTATGTTGTTATCCACGACAGCGATGTAAGCACAGACACGGCAAACGAAATAGAGGATATTGTCTGGACATCTGATACAGAAGACGATGAAATAGTTTATGATGATGATGTTATATATGATGAAATAGTATATGACGATACCGAAAGCGAAGACGACTGTACAGGTACATCATCAAGATATACATATGACGATGAAGTACTTGATGAAATCGTAGATGAAGTTGTAGATGAAACGGTTGAAGATAATAAGACTGAAGATGAAGAAATAATCAATAACGAAGATACATATGCAGAGCAAGATGATTATGACGACTATACCGAATATAATAATTCTGATTACAGTTACGGTTATTATTTGCTTACTGTTGATTTAAACGGCGGCGAGTGGGATGACGATTACATCCCAAGCAGTATGACTGTATATTCGGGAGATAAAATCGACTTGCCTATACCTCAAAGAGAAGGATATAAATTCTACGGCTGGTTTATAACGGGAAAAGGCTCGGATATTATAGACGGACAGCTTATTATGGGCTGTGCAAACACCTCGCTTCTGGCACTGTGGAGCGAAAGGGAAGAGGATATCTCCCGCGATATTGATACCGATACCGATATAGCAGATGATCAATACTTTAATTTTACTTTTGACGGTCTTTTGGGTGATGTTAATTTCGACTTCTATGTGTCATTGTTGGATGTTGTAATGATACAGAAGCACATCTCTTTAAGCTCTGATTTCAACGACACGCAAATAAGGTGTGCGGATATTGATATGGACGGAGAGATAACAATGCTCGATGTCGTATATGAACAAAAATATATAGCTAAACTTGTAGATAAAATGCAATGATGTAAAAGCCAAAATGACGGGGGCGACACTCTGATTTGAGTATCGCCCCCGTCATTTTCCATTCATAAATATCAATATCCAAGCTCATCGGTAAGTGAGTCGTCATTCTCTACCCAACTTGAAACTTTTATGAGCGTGTAATCGTCTTTTGTATTTCTCACATAAACGTTTTTAATTCCCGCGTTGATTATAAGACGCTTGCACATTGAGCAGCAATCGGCATTTTTTACGTATTCTTCACTTACTGCGTCAATGCCTACCAAAAACAGATCTGCGCCTATCATTTCTTCACCTGCGGCATTAATTATGGCATTGGCCTCTGCATGAACGCTTCTGCAAAGCTCATATCTTTCACCACGTGGGATCTTCATCATTTCACGTCTGCAGGTGCCGATATCGCAACAGTTTTTTCTGCCCCTCGGCGCACCTACATATCCTGTTGAAATAATTCTGTCATTTTTAACAATGGCAGCTCCGTATTTTCTGCGCAAACAGGTTCCTCTTTCAAGAACCGTTTCTGCTATATCAAGATAATAATTGATCTTATCACGTCTTTGCATATTATGCCTCCCTGAAAATCATTTCAATGCAGTTTAATTTACACTCCTCAGCGCATTTTCCGCAGCCTGTGCAAAGCTCAGAGTTAACTGCTGCGTGGTTATCTTTTACAGTTATTGCGCCGCTTTCACACACCTTTGTGCATCTCATACAGCCAATACAGCCTGCGGTACAGGCTTTTCTCGTGTCTGCGCCTTTGTCTCGGCTCGAGCATTTTACAAACGCCTGTTTTTTTAACGGAACAATATGTATTATGCCCTTGGGGCAGGCTTTTTCGCACTCTCCGCATCCCATGCACAGTGATGTATCAACACAGGCAATGCCTTTGCAAATGCTGACAGCATTATTAGAACACACTCTTACACAGTCGCCAAAGCCTATGCAACCGTAAGCGCACGCTGTGTTGCCCGAATACATCTGCATTGCGGCGGCACAGGAATTTATACCTGTATACTCCGCTTTTTTTGATGTTGCGTTTGCGGTGCCTTTGCAAGCGACAACAGCTTTTTTTTGAATTACTTTTTCAGCTTCCGTTCCCAAAATGCGTGAAAGCTCCTTTGCAACAGTTTCGCCGCCGGGTGAGCAAAGCCCAACCTTTGCCTTTCCTTTTGACAGTGCCTTAGCGTATCCGCTGCAGCCCGAGTAGCCGCAGGAGCCGCAATTTGCCCCCGGCAGGGCTTTTTCAAGCTCTGCCGCTTTTTTGTCGACGGGAACATAAAACAGGGTAGAGGCAACAGCCAAAACTATACCCACAATAAGCCCTATTATGCCCACAACAATCACGGGAAATAATATATCCATAAAATGTCACCTCATATTATCCGGCAATACCGTTAAATCCCAAAAATGATACCGCGACCAAAGCCGCCGCCACAAGTGTTATCGGCAAGCCTTTAAGTGTTTCGGGTATATCACAGCTTTCAAGTTTTTTTCTTACGCCTGCGAATATTACCATTGAGACCATAAATCCCACACCCGCGCCAAATGCGTTTACAAGCGCCGCAAGGTAGCCAAAATCGGGATTTGCGTCACGCTTTTGGACTACAAGCATTGTTACACCCAGCACGGCGCAGTTTGTTGTAATAAGCGGTAAATATATGCCAAGCGAATTGTAAAGCACAGGGATATACTTTTTAAGTATTATCTCTACAAGCTGTACAAGACCGGCAATTATAAGTATGTAGACCAGTGTTTGCAGATAATCAAGGCCGTTTGGAAGCAGCAAATTGTAATACACAGGCCACGTTACAGCAGTTGCAAGCACCATAACGAATATAACAGCGCTGCTCATACCAACGGCAGTATTCAGTTTTTTAGATACACCCAAAAACGGGCAAATGCCCAAAAATTTGTTCAGTATATAGTTTTCGGTAAGAATTGAAGCTAAAAATATGCTTACAAGCTGTGTTGCGCTCATACTGCACACTCCTTTCCTGCGGAGGCTTCCCGGCATTTTCCTCCGAGAGGGCAGTTATCGCACATATTCTTTTCCGAATTTTTTGCGGTTTTGCCGTTATTTATTCTGTTTGCCAAGGCAATAAGCATACCGAATACGAAAAAGCCGCCCGGCGGAAGCAAAAATATTATTATGGGGTCAATAATATTACTCAGAATCGGTATTCCAAACCAGGTGCCTGCACCCAGTATTTCCCTTATGCTGCCCATAATTAGCAAAGTAGCTGTAAAGCCTATTCCCATACCAAGCCCATCGGCAATGGAAGCCAACACTTTATTTTTGCCAGCGAACATTTCTGCCCTTCCGAGAATAATACAGTTGACAACTATAAGCGGAAGATAAATACCCAAAGCTTCGTCAATTTCGGGTGCAAAAGCCTTTATGAGCATTTGTACTACGGTCACAAATGCGGCGATTATTGAAATATATGCAGGTATACGCACCTTATCGGGAATTACTTTTCTCAGCATTGATATAACTGCATTAGAGCAGACAAGAACGCCTGTTGCGGCTATTCCCATACCTATTGCATTAGAGGCGGCTGTTGTTACCGCCAAAGTGGGGCAGGTGCCCAATACAAGGCAAAGAACAGGGTTTTCTTTTATTATGCCTTTTGTTATTTCTTTGATAAAGCTTTTTTCTGCCAAGTTCATTGCCTCCTTTAACGTATTTTTGCATATTCTTCAAGAGCTTCGTTTACAGCAGATGTAACAGCCTTTGAAGATATTGTTGCGCCTGTGATCGCGTCTATTTCGCCGTTTTGGTAATTTGCGTTTCCTTTTGTTACGCTATATCCGTTGCTTTTAGGTGCAGACTCCTTAAATTGCCCCTTAAAGCTTTCGTTTGTGCAGTTAGCGCCCAAACCCGGAGTCTCACCGTGAGACATGATCTCAACTCCCGCAACAGCGCCGTCTGCGGTAATGCCCGTTAAAACCTCTATGTCGCCGCCGTAGCCCTTTGCCGATGTTTCAAAAATATAGCCTATAATTTCGGAATTCTTAACGGCGGTATAATAGCCATCTTGCTTTTCAAATCCAGAAGCCTCGGGAAACACGCTGTAACGAAGAGCATCAGCTTTTTCAGCGTTGTTCTTCGCTATAGGTTCCTTTGTTACGGCGTTTGTCAAAGCAAGCAATGCAGTTGTAACACAGCATATTATAAGCAGGGTAACAACGGGAACAAAAATATTTTTAAAAGAAAATTTATTATTTTCATCCATTATTTGATGTTCTCCTTTTTGAGCCAAACGGTTTAGTCATAGTCAGAGTTTCAATATGGGGTACAAGTATGTTCATTATTATTATCGCAAATGAAACGCCCTCGGGTAAAGCACCGAATGTACGTATTACAAAAGTTAAAATACCGCATCCCGATGCGAAAACTATTTTTCCTTTGAAATTGATCGGCGAAGTGGTATAATCCGTTGCCATAAAGAAAGCTCCCAGCAAAATACCGCCGCTTAACAGCTGATAAATTACATTATTACCTGACATTAAAGTCAATATAGCAAATGTTCCCAAATATACGCACGGAATAACGGGAGAAATAACTTTTTTGAGTATTAAATATATTCCGCCGAGAATTATCGCAACAGCGCAGGTCTCACCCAAGCATCCGCCGTGCACGCCCAAAAGCAGCTTTAAATAGCTCATATTGCTGTTATCGGCAAGTGGAGTAGCAGACGACACAGCGTCCGCATTACCATTCAAATACGCAAAGGGCGCAGTCCAATTTGTCATTTTAGATGGGAACGAGGTAAGCAATACAATTCTTGCGATAAGGGCAGGGTTAACAAAGTTTTGTCCGATACCACCGAACATCTGCTTTACAACAACTATAGCAACAATACTTCCGAACAGGATAATTAAAGGATTTAACGTAACGGGAACGTTCATTGCAAGCAGTAAACCCGTAACAACTGCGCTCAGATCACCTACGGTGCTTTCGCGTTTCATTATTTTTCTGCTTATGTATTCGCACAACACACATCCTGCACAGCTTGTAGCATAAAGCACAAGAGCTTTAAGGCCAAACAGAATTACCGACACAACAACACAGGGCATAAGGGCAATTATTACATCAAGCATAATATGCCGAGTGTTAACGCAGTTTTTAACGTGGGGCGAGGGCGATAAAAATAATTTATTCATAATATTATCATTCAGCCCGTTACAAGCCGAATACCTTTCTGAATATTACAGTTTGTATAATTTTATTATTATTTTACGCTTCGTAATTTAGCTTTTGCGTTTCGCATCATTTGCACAAGATGTTTTCCCGCAGGGCAGCTATATGCGCAGCAGCCGCATTCCATACAGTTCATAACGCCGAGCTTTTTAAGCTCATCTAAATTATTAAGCTTAAGTTGCTGTTCAATAAGCGGAGGAGTAAGTAGCATTGGACAGCTTTGAGCGCAGCGTCCGCAGCGTATACAGGCCGTTTCGCGCATTAAGCTTGATTCTGTTTCATCAAATGCCAATATTGCGTTTGTGTTTTTCTTTATGAACTCGCTGTCATCTGCAATTGCAACGCCCATCATAGGTCCGCCGAGTATCAGCTTTTTAGGCTCGCTTTTATATCCGCCGCAAAACTCAATAATATCTTTTACCGAGGTACCTATCGGCGCTATTATGTTTTTGGGTTCTTTAACGGCGCTTCCGTCAACCGTTACCCTTTTGCTTATAAGCGGCATACCGCTTTTTATGTATCTTGATATAAAAGACACGCTTGTAATGTTCATAACAAGGCATCCGACATCTGAGGGAAGTCCGCCTTCGGGAACAACACGGTTTGTACAGGCTTTGATAAGAACTTTTTCAGCACCGTAAGGATAGCTTGCTTTAAGTACCAGAATACGCACCAGATCATCCGGGTCATATGTGGGGTTATCGGCAATTCTCTTTAAAACCTCAATGGCGTCGGGTTTGTTGTTTTCTATGGCTATTATTACGCGTTTGATACCTATAATATCTTTAAACGCGTATATTCCGCTGAAAACATCCCAAGAGTTTTCCAAAGCTTCACGGTGGTCTGCCGTTATATACGGCTCGCACTCAGCAAAGTTGATTATAAGTGTGTCAACATCTTTGCCTTCGGGAACATTTAATTTTATATGAGCAGGAAATCCCGCGCCGCCGAGTCCTACTAAACCGCTTTGACGAACCGTGTCAGTAAGCTCGCTCAGGTTTTGGGGATTATCGGCTTTCAGATTAGGGTACGGGGTCATAAGTCCGTCAGATTTTATTACAACAGCGTCGCTGATTCTCCCTAAAGGGTCTCGCTGCTTAATTATCTTTTCAACTGTACCCGACACACTTGCGTGAATCGGCACGCTCATATATTTATCGCTGTCGCCGATGATTTGCCCCAGATAAACCGTATCACCGGGCTTTACACAGGGAATACAGTCTGCGCCTATATTTTGGTTCATAGATATTGTAACGTATTCGGGCGGCGGCATAATTACCGATTCAACACCTGCCGTTGTTTTATTATGGCGGGGATGAACTCCGCCGTGAGTTCTGTAAGGTTTTTTCGGAAAAGGAATATTTATGTTGTTTTTCGCAGACATACAACTTGCCTCCGTGATAATATATATCTCTACATCAAATTACATATTTCGATATTTAATTCATTGTATCAAATTTCAAGCGCAAATACAAGTGCTTTTTAAGCAAATATCAGCAATATGGGTCATGTGTACCGAATTAGGGAAAAACCTTTGCGCCCGAGCTTTTTAATATATGAATATATTGTATTTTTCGTGATTATGAGTTATAATTTCACTGCGTTTTTACTTTCTTCACGCAAATACAGTGAAAGGCATCTGCTTGGTATAATTATATGTTGAATTTAGTTTTAGGAAGCTGCGGAAGCGGCAAAACAACTTACATTTTAAACAGTATAAGATCGCTTTGCGAAAGCGGTAAAACAAAGCCGATATATTTTATTGTGCCTGAACAAAGCTCTTATAACACTGAACGGTCGTTGCTTGAGTTGCTCGGAGAAAAAAACGCACATAAGGCTGAGGTATTAAGCTTTACGCGTGTAGTGGAGCTTGTCGGCAGAAAAGCAGGCGGTATAGCGGGAAAGCGCATATCGGAATCCGAAAAGCATATAATTATGGCGCAAACTCTTTATGAGTGCAGGGACAGGCTGTCAACATATAATTCCAAAGCTCTGAAACCGCAAATGGCGACGATGATGCTTGATACTGTAAACAGGTTAAAGCTTTGCGGTATTACAAGTACGCAGTTATACGAGGCAAGTGAAAGTGGCACGGATTTATTATCATCAAAGCTTCACGACACGGCATTGATATATGACGAGTATTGCACAAAGCTCAACAAAAACTATGTCGACCCTTCGGATGACCTTGAAAAGCTGTGTAATAAGCTTTCAAAGTTTAATTTCTTTAAAAACAGCACCGTTTTTATAGACGGATTTTCTGGCTTTACAAAAAATGAATACCGTCTGATCGGTATACTGATGCAACAGGCAGAAAGTGTCAATATTTCACTTTGCTACTCACCCAAAGAGCATAAAAGCGATAAGTATAAGACAACTTATGACACATATTTAACCGTTAAAAGGATCGCCGCAAAGAACGGTATACCAGTTAATAATGAGACAGTTTTGCAACCCGGCGCAAGATATAAAAATCCCGAGTTGGCGTTTTTTGAACAAAATCTGTTCTCACAAACGCCCCAAAAATACGACAAATCGCCCGATAATATCAGAATTATCAAAAACAGAAATATTTACAGCGAAGCAAAATTTGTATGCGCAGAGATAAAGCGTCTTGTTTCCCGCGAGAATTGCAGATATAAAGATATAGTTTTGATATCAAGAGATATCGACAGCTACAAAGCAATTCTCGATGCAGAACTTGAAAAGAACAATATACCTTGCTTTGCCGATTATTCTCAGCATATAGACACACAGCCTCTTATGCTTCTTGTTCTCTCGCTTTTAGAGACTGCGTGCAGACCATCGGATATAGACTCATTTATGAGGATATATAAAACAGGTCTTACAAATGTGTCTAACGAAGATATATCCGAATTTGAGAATTATATAATTATGTGGAATATAAAAGGGGATAGGCTATATAGAGAGTTTACGGAAAACCCTTACGGATTCGGAATACCCCAAAATGAAGAAAGCACGGCTTTGCTTAATAAGATCAATAATATTAGAGAGCGGATGACAGAACCCGTGATGCTGTTCAAAAAAAGCTCAAAGAATGCTACCGCGTATTCAGTGTCTAAGGGAATACTGACTTTTCTGGAAAATGCGGGAACAGTAGATATTCTTTCATCTATCATAAAAGATTTGGAAGAACACGGAAATTATTACCGTGCAACTCTTCTAAAAAGGCTTTGGGATATGCTTATGAAGCTAATAAACAGCATTGTTTCCGTTTGCGGCGATGAAACAATATCCCTAAATCGTTACAGCGAGCTGTTTCACTTGATAGTCAACACAGAAAATTTAGAGAGTATACCAAAGGCATTTGACACGGTAACATTCGGAAGCAGTGACCGCATACGCCCTTATGACCCAAAGGTAGTTTTCCTGCTCGGCGTTAACGACGGGGAATTTCCCATGCCGCCTCAGCACACGGGAATATTTTCACGGTTTGAATGCTTAAAGCTCAAACAGTTTGATATAGAGCTATACGACGACAGCGATAAAATCATGGGTTTAGAGACATTTTTCGCTTATTCTGCAGCTTCTGCGCCAAGCGAAAGAATATATTTAAGCTATCACGAGTCTAACCTTACGGGTGAGATTAAAAAGCCTTCTGTAATAATAACTCAAACGAAAAGCATTTTTCCGAATATAAATGAATTTGACAGTGACCTTAAAGAAAACCCGTCAGAATTTATTTGGTCGAAGCAATCTGCATTTGAGTATATGTCTTTGTGCGATGAAAACAGCACATTATACTCAACGCTGAGGGAATATTTTGTAAGCGACGAAAGGTACGGCCCCATACTTGCTGCAATAGACAAAATGAAAACAAGCGACGAAAAATTCACGATATCAAGATCAGCTTCCGAAAAGTTGTTCGGAAAAGATCTGTACTTATCACCTTCACAAATCGAAAGATATCATAATTGTCCGTTTTCGTATTTCTGCGCTTACGGTCTGAAAGCCAAAGAGAGAAAAAGAGCCGAGCTTGACGGTATCCAATACGGCTCGCTTGTACACCGTATTTTAGAAAAATATTTGTCTTTGAGTGGCACTTCATTGACAAATACTTCGCCGGCGTTCATAAGGCAAAATGTTATAAAGCTTATTAACGAATATGTTGACGAATTTATGGGCGGTTATGAGGACAAAGGCTCGCGTTTTAAATACTTATGTTATAACCTCTGTGAGAGCGTGATAAGGCTCATATTACAGCTTACATCGGAGTTTTCCCAAAGCGAATTCCGTCCCGATGCGTTTGAAATGGAAATTTCGTCAAAATCTGAGGTAAAGCCGTATAAAATAATCGCAAGTGATGGGAGCAGCATAAACATAATCGGAAAGATCGACAGAGTTGATACATTTAAAAACGACGGAAAAACTTATGTAAGAGTAGTCGATTACAAGACAAATTCAAAGAAATTTATTTTAGCCGACATAATACACGGGCTTAATATGCAAATGCTGTTATACTTGGAGGCATTAAGCTCAGGTTCGGACAAACGGTATAAAGAACCGACTCCTGCAGGCATATTATACATGCCTTCTGCCACTTCACTGTTGAATGTTTCGCCTGATACAGATATGTCTGAGGCGGAAGAAATCGTTTCGTCTGAGCTCACTATGAACGGCTTGCTTATCAATGACTATGAAGTTTTAAAGGCTATGGAGAGAGATCTGAAGGGAAGGTTTATTCCCGTTGTGCTTGAGAGCTTCAGCGAAGATGAAGGCGCAGTATATAAAAAATCTTCAAATAATAATCTCGTGTCAATAAACCAAATGGGAAAAATATTTAACTCGATAGATACTACCGTACGCCTTATGGGAGAAAGCATAAAAGAGGGCAAGCTGTACCGTCTGCCCGTTAAGGGCGCACATGACGCCTGCGAGTATTGCCCATATATTTCCGTGTGTTCTTTCAAAAAGGGAGATCGCGTCAAAAAGATATCTTCCAAAGCCGGTATTCCTTTAGAATTTTGTGAGGGGGGAGAACAATGAGCAGCTTTAACTGGACTACCGAACAACAAGACGCCATATATGCAAAAGGCGGCTCATTGCTTGTGTCCGCAGGCGCAGGCTCGGGAAAGACCGCCGTATTGGTACAGCGTGTGATTGAACATATAACAAATGAGAAAAACCCCTGCTCTGTTGATAATCTTCTTGTTGTTACATATACAAAGGCAGCCGCACGCGAAATGAGAGACAGAGTACGTGAAAGACTGGAAGAATTGGTTGTTTACGACGGCATTCACTCAGATTATTACAAAGATCAGCTGTCAAGGCTTTCCGGCGCTTATATAAGCACAGTTCACAGCTATTGTCTGGAGCTTATAAAAGAGAATTTTCAGTTGCTCGATATTGAGCCGGGCTTCAGGATAGCCGACGAAAACGAGCTGGAGATACTAAAATCTGAAGCGCTTACATACGCTTTAGACGTTATGTATGACGAATGCACAGACGACTTTAAGGCTTTGGCAAACTGCTTTTTGAATTCTAAAAATGACTTGGGGCTTCAGCGTGCGATACTGAAATTGTATACATTTTTGAACTCTCATCCTTTTCCCGAGGATTGGAAAAACGAGCAGTTAAGCACATATTCGGAAAAGAATTTCTTTACGAAAAAACAATATGTGTTTATGCGCGAGAACGCCCGTGAAACACTTGATTTTTGCATTGAGCTGAATAATATCATAACGTCAGAGCTGAGATCAGACCCCGAGACTGATTTTACCCGTGATTTTCCAAACGGCAGAGATGAGAAAAAAATAAAGGCTCTTAAAAAATCGCCTCCGCTTGAAATAGCGCTGTATAATAACGAAATTTTGAGAATAATCAGAAGCGCCGCAGAAAAAGACCACAACACATTTGTATCATCTCTGAAAAAGTTTGAGAAATTGTCTTTATACGGCAACGGTCTTACCTACAATCAGACTTATATAAAATTCAAAAAATACCGAGATTTTATAAATGACAACATTAAAAATTTAACCGATATTTTCGACAGGGACGCAAACGACTGCATAGATGATCTAAGCAGGGGATTTCCCGTTGTAAAAGAATTGTTCAGAGCAGTTGAATTATTCGAGAATAAATACAGCGAACTTAAAAAAGAGAAAAATATAGCTGATTTCAACGATCTGGAGCATTATGCGCTGAGGCTTCTTGCAGAAAAAGATTCTCTGGGAAATATCAGCTTTACAGACATAGCAAAAAGGACATCCGAGCATTTCTATGAGGTGATGGTGGACGAATATCAGGACGCAAACGAAGTGCAGAACATGATATTCCGCGCTGTGTCGGACAACGATCAAAAATTGTTTACCGTAGGTGATGTAAAACAGAGCATATACCGTTTCAGGCAGGCAATGCCCGAGTTGTTTATGAAGAAAAGCGACAGCTATACATTGTATGACAGAGAAAACCCGGTGTTTCCCGCAAAGATACCGTTAAACCGTAATTTCAGAAGCAACAAAAAAATACTTAACGCCGTAAATTTTGTATTTTCTCAGCTAATGAGCAAAAAAGCAGGGGAAATCGACTACGATAAATCTGAATATCTTTTGACAGATAAAGAAGACACCGAAAAATCTCCGTCTGCAAATTATATAATGATAGATACTTCAGAAGCAGAGGAAAACAACGATGTTATAGAAGCCCGTAAGGCGGCTGAGATAATACGAGAAGAAATTGCAAATGGTTTTATTATATCTAAAAACGGCGATAAAGTCAGACCCTCATACAGCGACTTTTGCATTCTGCTGAGAAAAACTTCAAAACAGGCCGCAACATATGTAACAGAGCTTTCAAATGCGGGTATACCGGCTGTTTCTGCCGTAAAGGATTCATTTTTCAATTGCAGAGAGGTAAATATAATTATGTCAATGCTTAGGGTGATTGACAACCCCAAGCAGGATATCCCTCTTGCAGCCGTTATGATGAGCCCATTATACGGGTTCACGGCAGACGATATGGCAATTTGCAGAAGCAGCTTGAAAAAAGGCGCTGTTTATGACGCGGTTTGTCTTATGGCGGAAAATGAAACAAAATTCCGTGAATTTCTCAACGATATAAGGCATTACAGAAATATGTCGGCGGCAATGCATACAGACGAGTTGATAAACTTGATATATGCCGAAAAATCGGTTTATGCAATAATAGGTGCTATGCCCGGCGGCGAAAACGGGATCAATAATTTGAATTATTTGCGTGAATACGCATCTGAGTATGAAAAAAACGGCTTTAAAGGATTAAACGGATTTATAAGGTTTATGGATAAGCTCAGCGAAAGCGACAGAGAGCTTACATCTGCAACACAAGTCAAGGGGTCTGTTACAAACGCCGTAAGCGTAATGAGTATCCATATGTCAAAGGGGTTAGAGTTTCCCATATGTATTTTGGGACAGCTTGCAAGTACGTTTAAGTCTGATTCAAGCGAAAACATGCTCATCAACAACGAAATGGGTATAGGATTCAAGCAAAGCAAAACATTAAGAGAATGCAGATATTCAACGTTTATGCACAAAACCCTGTCGTCGTTTATCAAGAAGAGTGAGCTTTCGGAAGAACTCAGAATCTTATATGTTGCAATGACAAGAGCGCGTGACAGGATGTATTTTCTGCACACATGTAAAAACCCCGCGGATAAGCTGTATTCGGCATATTCCGCCGTAAGCGGTTTTGAAAAAATACCTTATTCGCTTGTTTTAAGCACCAACAACTACGCAGATTGGCTTTTGATGTGTATGGCAAAAACATATGAAGGTGCAAAGCTTATAAAAGAGCTTTGCGGCGCCGATATTAACTGTGTACAGCAAAATAGGGGTGATTGGAATATATCTGTCACAAAATACAACGGTGAATCGCCCGAAAACGTCCAAAAGGCATTTGAAGTGCTAAACAAAGCTCCTGATATGAAGCTGTGTAATGAACTTGCTAAAAGATTTGAAGAAAAATATCCGTATACAGAGTCTACCGAGCTTGCGGTCAAGTATTCCGTTTCAGACCTTACAAAACAAAGTTCTGATGCACATGATG
>JAEEHZ010000199.1 GCA_016281115.1 Clostridiaceae bacterium
ACGAAACATAGCGCTCAAGCATTTCGGTGTTTTGCCTCTTTATTTCATAGTAGCTTGACGCATAAATTGTACAAAGCACAGCTCCCAAAAAAATCACGAGCGACAGCATTATCGCGGCTACTATCTTTTTTCTCGATTTTTTAAACATTGTCACACCTCAATTCATAGCCTATTCCGCGCACAGCTTTAATTACCGTTTTCGCACCGATAAACGAAAGCTTTTTGCGTGTGAACGACATATATACTTCTACATTGTTATACTCCGAATCGCACTCAAAGCCCCATATCTTTACAGCCAACTGCTCACGGCTTAAAATACGCTGTTGATTTGCTATCATATATTCCATAATGCGAAGCTCTTTTTCGCCGAGACGTACGCTTTGCCCGTTTGATGTGCAGGTAAGCGTTGCCGTGCCTGTTTCCAAAGATATATCACCGAATGTTAAACTGCCGTCTTTTGAGTTAATATTTCGTCTGCAAAGAGCACGTATTCTCGCAAGCAGCTCCTTTGTCATAAACGGCTTTGTGAGATAATCGTCCGCGCCGCTGTCAAGACCGTAGACCTTATCGTCAAGCTCACCCTTTGCAGTGAGCATAAGGATAGGAGTTTTGATTCCCTTTGCTCGGGCTTCTTTTGCTACCTCAAAGCCGTTTTTTATCGGCATCATCACATCGAGGATAATAACGTCATATTCACCGGCTTCAATATATTCAAGCGCGTCGGCGCCGTTATCGGCGTGGTCTACCTCATAATTTTCAAGCTGTAAAAGCTTGCATAAAGCCTTTGCCATTCTTTTTTCATCTTCCGCAAGTAATATTTTCATTTATATCACCGTCCCTGTGCGTTTTATTATAACATAAAACATTGAGAAAAGATTGAAAATCAGGTATATTTTGATTTTTTTATTCTTTCATTCTAAAACATAAGTACATAGTTACTTCTTTCTACAGAATATTTATTATTTCATAGGGTTGCCCTCATGCCGGGCGGCACTTACTTTCCCATGTGGGAAAGTAAGCAAAGGACACCAAAGGGGAAACCCGTCGGATGTTTCCCCTTTGGAAACCCCTTTCGCGACCACCCGGGGGAGTTCCCCCGTCGGGTGGACGGAAGCCCCCCTTTTTCTCTATCAGCTTTCCCTTTCATTTGGGTTTCGGCAATTATTACAGCATGTACCAATGTTTTCCAATTCTATTTGATATCACATTTTTATGTGAGAAATCGAGAATTTTAGAAAATTATAAAATTTAAAAACCTTCAATCTTCTTTCAATGTTTGTGATTAAAATATAAACCATCAAAGGCAAGCAAATACGCAAGTGCCTAAGATTGGAGGACTCAACATGATGCAAACATTTAAATCTCCGACGACCGTAAACCCCGATAATCCAATTGCGGTTATGAAAAGATACGAATTAAAATATGTTCTTACAAAGGAACAGACGGATTTCTTAAAAGAGAGCCTGCAAGGACATATGCAAGAGGACCGCTACGGCTTAACATCAATAGCGTCGCTGTATTATGACACACCCGATCGCAGACTGATAAGAGAATCACTTGAAAAGCCCGAATTTAAAGAAAAAATACGCCTTCGCTCTTATGGGCAGGCATCCATAAACTCACCTGTCTTTTTAGAGCTGAAGCGTAAGGCTTATGGTATTGTTTATAAGAGAAGAGTGCAATCGACCGTCTCGCTTGCCGAAAGATTTTTTGACAGACAAGGCAACATCGGTTTTGACGGTCAGATACAAAGAGAAATAAAGAACTTTATAGGCTATTACAATAAGCTTTTACCGTCAGGTATCATTATATATGACAGAACAGCCTATTTTGAGCCGGGCGGCGACCTAAGACTTACGATAGACCAAAACCCCAGATATCGTACAGACGACCTTGACTTGACCTCCTCGATGGACGGTATACCGCTTTTGGATGAGGGCGGCAGTATTCTTGAGATCAAGGTGCAGGACGCAATACCCTTATGGCTTTCCGCTGTTTTAGCAAAAGGCAAAATATACAAAAACAGCTTTTCAAAATACGGCGAAGCATACAGACGGCAACTGCTTGCGGCGGCAAATCAATAAAGAAAGGATGAATACCATGAATACAATTTTTAATTCTGTTTACTCCACACCCGTAACAGTATCTCAGTTTTTCCTGATGTGCGCGGTTTCACTTATCGCAGGGCTTATCTATTCTTACATTATTTCCTTTAGGATACGCTCCACAAAACGCTTTTTTATAGTAACAACAATTTTGCCTATAACGGTAGCGACCGTTATAACCTTTGTAAACGGAAATATCGGCGCAGGCGTTGCCATAGGCGGTGCGTTTGCACTTATAAGATTTAGAAGCGCACAGGGCAGCGCAGACGAGCTTGCGGCTATTTTTATGGCAATGGCATCGGGCATCGCTTTCGGAATGGGATATTTGGGCTACGGAGTTGCGATCTTAATAGGGCTTGCCGCTTTGTATTTCGTATTATCGGTGCTTCCGATATTCGAGCATAAAAGCATGGCGCAGGATATGCTGCTTAAAATAACGATACCCGAATCACTTGAATACAACGGCGCGTTTGATGATATCTTCAACCGTTATCTCAAAAAATCCGAGATCGCCGGGGTAAAAACTACCGGAATGGGCTCAATGTTTAAGCTTACCTACAAGATACAGATGAAAAATCAAAACGAAGAAAAGGCGTTTATAGACGAGCTTCGCACAAAGAACGGTAATCTTGAAATCTCAATTTTGCCTTACAGCGAAAATACAACTCAGCTTTAATTTGCAAACATTTAACTACAACTAAAAGGAGGCTTACACCATGAAAAAACTAATTACTTTATTACTTTGCATAGCAATGACAACAATGCTTATGACTGCTTGCGAAAGCCCTAATGAAAGCGGCAATGAAAACACTTTAAGTACGTCTGTATCGAGTACTTCATCCGTGGAGCTGAACAATAGCGATAATGTACAGTCAATTTCATTAAGCGACGCAGACAGCGATTTAAACGAGTACTTTGCAGACGGCGACTATAAGGATGTAACAAACGAAACATACGATGCCGAGATAACGCTATCGGGAAATACAGGTACTATTTCCGATACAACAAGGGGAAGCAGCGGCAGTGAGGTTACGATAACATCTAAAGGTGTCTATCACGTAACGGGAAGCTCAGACGAGGCGGTAATAGTCATCAATGACACCCTCGAATCGGGCAACGTATACTTGGTGCGTGACAATGTAAGCATGGCAAACAGCAAAACCGCCTGTATCAGAGTAGACACTTGTGACAAGCTGATAATTCAGTGCGTAGGAGACAACAAGCTAACCTTAACCGCCACAGAGAGCGACGGTAAAATTGACGGCGCGATTTATTCTAAAGATGATGTAACAATAAACGGCAGCGGCACACTAAGCGTATCTTCAAGCTTACACGGAATTGTCTGCAACGATGATTTAAAGCTCACGGGTGCTGCTCTTGAAGTTAATGCCGAATCAATTGGACTTAAAGCGGGAGATTCCGTAAGAATCGGCGGCGGCACGGCATTGGTAACAGCAGGGCATGACGGTATACAGGTCGAAAATGATGAAGGAGACAGTTATCTGTATATGGAAAGCGGCACTGTAACTATTAACGCATGCTATGACGGCATAGATGTTGACACTTCGGGTAATACCTTTACGGGTTATGTTACGCTTGCAGGAGGTAATCTTGATATAACGGCAGGCGGCG
>JAEEHZ010000200.1 GCA_016281115.1 Clostridiaceae bacterium
ATAGACCTCTATTTTCGCCGACAAATCGGTTCGGTGTATTGTAGTACCCGTTGGTGTTTTTTCCAATATACGCGCATAAACGGGAAGCGGATTCTCGCCGCGACCAATTTTGTCCTCAAAGTTCTTGCTTACGCACATCATAAATGTTGAAGTCGGAGTGTTATTGCCGCCGGCAGATCCTGCTATTGCCGCGCCTGCCGCCGCCGCGCCTATGGCAAACGCGCCCGTCACCAGTGCCGCGGGTATTTCCACCCCGATTTCACCCGGTTTATCGTCTGCGTCTATAACAAACTCAACATCATTATCGTAGTGATAAACATTCGGCTCGTCAGCGTCTATTTTGGGCATAACGGAATACAGCGTTGACGCCATACCTCTTGCCGTAGCCCATTTTGCCTGCATATCATCATACTGATTTTTCGCATCCTCATATGGATTTTTTAAGCCTATCCAGTAAAGATAATTACACGACATTTGTACGTAATTTTCGGCATAAACATCAGAAATTCCCGGAATTTTCGTATAATAGTAATATTCATAACGGTCGTGAACAGACTCATTATGTATCTCCTCAATTAATTTGTTTCCAATGGTGTAGTGGTCATATATTTTGCTCGGTTCTTCGGGTATGTCGCTGTAAATGTAGTGATATGTGAGCAAAATATGATTGCCGGCATCCTCCCTGTTTACGGAGATATTTACTTGGGGATCGCTTGATGTTTTATCGTTTAATTCGTCATATTTCTTTTGTGCCGCTTCCTCCATGGTAGGAACGTTGTCGCCGTACCTGAGGTGATATATATTAACGCGCGCCGGGTCAACCGTTACTGTTCCGTTCAAATAAGCCTTTGTTCTTCCCTCTTCAATCGGACCGCTCTCGCCCTTAAAGATATCGTCATATGAACAGTGATACATAAATGCGTCATTATAGCAATTTAATGTATTGTCGGTGATATCGCTTTTATCTCCGCTGTACTCGGCTGAATAGCTTCTGTATTTGCGCCCGGGCGTAAACAGAGACGTATACTCCGAAGGTATACGGTAGCGCAGATGCACTTTCTGGTCAAGCAGACGGTACCCTGCATTTTTATCGGCATCACGTGAAATAAACAAATAGTAAAGCAAAAGCCTCTCGCCCGTATCGGTACATTCGTCACTCTCTTCGCCGCTCCAACGGTACCAATCGGCGTTGTTACGAGTTTCCGCTCTTACCTCATATTTGGGGTCGTTTTTATATTTATCGTAATCAAATACCTGCGCCGCAAATGCAACAGGCATAACAGACGCCGCTATACATACGGCGGCAAAAAATCCACAGACTATTTGATAAAAACGTTTTTTCATACGGTACCCGCCTCCTTAGCTTTGGAGTTGATTACACCGGTGAGCTGAAGTGCAAGCATTACACCGCCGCCAAGAAGCACCAGTACACCTAATCCCGCAAGAATCTGAGTTGAAAACGGTACAGCGCATAAAAGCGCAGAAGCGGAAAAAACGACAGCCATACCTCGCATTACTCCGCCGAATGCCGACTTGCCTGTTTTCTCCTTTGAGGAATTGCCTTTGCTGAACTTAGACGAAACAGAAGTTATAAGCTGATTTATAAAGCCGTTATTAAGCGTTGCCCTGCAGGTTAAAAACGCTGCCGACACGCCGCCCAATACTGCTTCAATTCCACCGCCGCCCGATATAAACAAAAAGATTACAAGCGCCGCGCCAATCCCCAAAAGATATCCCCAAACAGAATCAACGTTTACGCCGAAGCAGGCTTTAAGCACATCTGAAAATGAGCGTTTCTGCTTGGCAGGAGGCATATTCTGCGCATTTGCGTTATTACTGCCTGCACTACTGCCCGATTTTTTCGGTATAAGCATCGAAACAAGAGAGACTATGGCGCCGGCAAAAATACTCTTGCCTAACATCGTCCCCAGCAAAAGTGTGGGATTAACCGACGGTTTACCCGCAAAGCTTATAAATGACAACAGCCTTGTGGGCAAAGAATTATTACCGAATGCTCTGAGAAAATATGTAACAAGCCACATCACACCCATCACAATTACGGGAATAAGCTTTCGGGGTTCCTTAAAGAATAGAACAAATCTTTTCGGAAACTCCTTGATTCTTGAAATAATCAAAGCACCGGGCGATAATTGCTTAAATATGTTGAGCCTGCCGAGCATCACCTCGCCTGACGATGCAGGAGCAAAAAAGCTTTGCTCGGAGGTATCGGTAACGGGTTGTTGTAAAACAGGCTTAGATTTCTCAGTGGCTTGCTGTTTTACCTGCGGTTGTTGCTTAACAGATTGCTGTTGCACAGTCTGTTGCTGTTGGATAGGACTTTTCAATGTGGGTTGTTGCTTTTCGGTTTGAGTATTCTCTAAATGTCCCGATGCCTTCTGCAACGGTTTTCCGCAATGTGAGCAGAATTGTGCGTTTAGCCCGAGCTTACCGCCGCAAAAAACACAGAATTTTGTTTTGGGTTCCGGTGCCTGAACGGTAACAGACTTTTTGTGGCCGCAATATCGGCAAAACTGTGCGTTGTCATTCAGCGGCTTGCCGCATTTAGTGCAAAAACTCGCCATATGCCTTCCTCCTGTATGTTAAATTTTTTAAGTTGTATCGGTCAATATTAAATAATACATCAAATATACAGAATTTTTTCAAATTACTTGTACGTTATTCCCGATAATTATAATATATTATAGCTTAAATTTTACCGAAAATCAACAAAACAAGCATAAAAAGATATTGAAAAACAATCATAAAAAAAAATATTAAATTTTGAGAACAACTTATACCAAAAAACGCACAATTTAAACCGCATTTTCTGTAAAAGACAAATAATGACCGGCAAGTTAATAAAATGAAAATCAGCGATACTAAGTCATCATTACGATAATTTGGTATCGCTGATTTTTGCACTTTTTTAAAATACGGTTTAAACAAGTATTCAATTATGTAGAATCTATATATGCTGTATAGTGCGTTGCAGCCACAACTGCGGCATAGCTTTTGCGTCCAAAATATACTCTGACGTCACAATAATCTGGTACGACAACATGGCATAAATTTTTCATTTTTTGATTTAACAGCTGTGTTTTGGGTATAAACTGGCTTAAAAGCCGTCATTTAAAGCATAAAACAGGACAATTATATTGGTTTTGATATACCATAAAATTTGACATTCTAAGAGATGATTTGCGAGTTGCATTTTTTATTCTCATCTGTTTCGTTATTTCAGTAAAAATCGAAGAAAGTCACTATATACAGAGACTAAAAGAGTAACAAACTTAATTAAGAATATAACAGTATAACAATTCTGTTTAATCTTGCAATTATATATCGTTTATGCTATATTTATAATACATCCGGTCGAAACACACCCATTCCGGCAAAAAATATAACAGGAAGGGGCTAACAGACATGACTAACAATGTAAAAAATCAGCCATTCAGTCAGCCTAGGATAACAACGCCCATTTCCGTTACAAATACAGTTTTAGCGATGAACAGGCGCAGTGCGTTCATTTGAGCGCACCGCGCCTTTGCGCTTATTAACAATAAAGGAGAGAATTAAAAATGTCAAAGTATTGTCCCAAGTGTAAAAATCAAATGCCGGATCAGGCAAAATTCTGCCCGAAATGCGGAATTCCTGTTACTCAGGTCCCGACGCAAAATCCAAACACAGGCTACCAGCCACAGCAAAACGCCGGACAAATGGTTACCCCGAATATTATGCTGGGGCCCGACGGAAAGTACCGCTGGATATATGAAATGAGTTTGTTCAAGAATCCAACTATTTTTCTGCTGATATGGAAAATATTTTTCTTTATATTCATCGGCATACTCGGATTTATAATGCTGTTGGATATATTTGAGGGCAATATGGATTTGGAGCGACTGCTGTTCGACTTAAAGCTTATGGGTATTGTTGTCGCGGTGCTTACGGTAGTTATAGGAATAAGTATGCTGATTTACGCTGCCATCATGGGTGGAAAGTATGTCGTTATGTTCGAGATGGATGACAGGGGAGTAAATCATATGCAAGCCCCACACCAGGCAAAGAAAGCGCGTAAAATAGGTGCGGCTACCGCTTTATTAGGTGCGGCTTCGGGAAACTTCACCACCACGGCGGCAGGCATAAACGCTACACGTACCGAAATGTACTCGGAGTTTTCAAAGACAAGAAAGGTTAAGGCTTATCCCCGTCGTGACCTGATAAAAGTTAATGGACTGCTCAATCACAATCAGGTATACGCCGCAAGGGAAGATTTTGACTTTGTATATAATTACATCATTCAAAGAGTACCCGACAATGCAAAGTCATAACAATCTAAAATTATTACGGAGGTAATACTATGTCAAATTTGTGTCCCAACTGTGGTAATCAAATTGAAGAAGGGGCTGTGTTCTGCATAAACTGCGGAGCAAGGCTCGACGGACAACCAAATTCTCAAACTGCCCGGACACCTTCACAGTCCTATTATCAGCCGGAAAATCAACAGTATCAATATTTTCCAAACTATCCTCAGTACGTACCTCAGTCAAAGCCGAAAACCGGTAAGATAATCGGTATCATCATCGGCATAATAGTATTATTTTTCGTTCTGCTCGGAGCGTTTCTGATCTTTGTTATGCCCAAGATGATTGTAAACGAAAACTATAGACCTCCCGTAGAGAGTCACCCGGAAGGCTATAATGAGCA
>JAEEHZ010000201.1 GCA_016281115.1 Clostridiaceae bacterium
CTTACTACTTCGCTGGAGCAACGCTCGCAAACTCCGTTTACAACTTCTTCATTTGCAAGAACGCATTTACACGAGGTGCACCAGTTTACCGCCATTTCCTTTTTATAAGCCAAGCCGTGCTTCAAAAGCTGCAAGAATATCCATTGCGTCCATTTGAAATATTCAGGATCGGTTGTGTTTATCTCGCGGCTCCAGTCAAAGGAAATACCAAGGGATTTTATCTGCTGCTTAAAGCGGGCAATATTCTTTTCGGTAACTATTTCAGGGTGAATATGGTTCTTTATCGCGTAATTCTCGGTCGGCAGACCAAAAGCGTCCCAGCCGATGGGATAAAGCACGTTATATCCGTTTAATCTGCGCTTTCTCGCCACAACGTCAAGCGCTGTATACGGGCGCGGATGTCCTACGTGCAAGCCCTGCCCCGAGGGATAGGGGAACTCTATAAGTGCGTAAAATTTCTTTTTATTTGTATCTTCGGTCGCGTTAAAAACGCCTGTTTCATCCCAGACGCTTTGCCATTTTTTCTCTATTGATTTATGATCGTATTTCAATTTATGATTCCTCCGCTTATCAGTCTAAGTCGGTAATGTCTATTTCTGTGCCGTCCTGCCACAATCTTTCAAGGTCGTAGTATTCTCTTGCTTCTTCGGAGAAAACATGAACGATAATGTCCACATAGTCGAGAAGCACCCAAGAATTGTTGCGGTGACCCTCGATATGGCTCACGCTTATTCCTGCGTTGTCAAGCTGATATTCCACTTCTTCGGCAAGTGCCTTTACCTGCGTGCTGTTTGTTCCTGTTCCTATTACAAAATAATCGGCAAGTGTTGTCACATCATCTACGCCTATTACTTTTACGTTAAGTCCTTTTTTTGAAAGCAGTGCCTTGGCGGCGATTTTTGCCTGTTCCAATGTTGTCATAATTATACCTCTCCGTTTATTATATTTTTGTTCATAATCAGTTCGTTATAAGCGTCAAGCGTTTCAGTCGCTACGGTCATCCCGCGGTTTATAAGATCGCTTATGCTGAATGTAAGACCTATTTCCATAGCCTTTTCAAGGCTTTCCTCGGCAGCCTGTTTCATTTCTTCGGCTCCGTTGTAATTGCGTTCTTCACCTGTGAAATCAGCTATAAAGATAACCTTTTCAAGCAGACTCATTCCGCTTCTTCCCGTAGTGTGGTATCTTACGGCGTTAAATATGTCTTCGTCCTTTATATTAAGAACATCGCGTATATAGCACGCTCCGCTTATCGAGTGCCACAGCTTTGGGGCTGTCATTTGTAATTTTGTGAGTATTATACCCGATTTTTTCATTAATTGCAACTGCTCATCTTCGGGCATTTCTTTTGTTATATCATGCAAGATTCCGGCCGTCTCGGCTTTCTTAACGTCTGCGCCGTATTTTTTTGCGAGATGCACAGCCTGTTTAGCCATATTGACACTGTGAATATATCGTTTTTCGCCCATTTTTGTTTTAATTAGCGCTTTGTATTCTTCATAACAAGACAACTCAGTCATCTCCCGTATAATCCTTTTTCATATATATAGCTTTCTACACTTTTCGGCACAAGCCCCGTTATGCTTTTGTTTTCCGATAACATTTTTCTTATTTGTGTTGAGCTTACATCAATTTTCGGGGTATCTATTATGTGGATCTTTGCCCCATGCTTTTCAAGAACTTTTTTGTGTTCTTCAAGCACGTATAGATCGTTTTTATCTCTCGGCACGGTCACTATATCCGCAAGAGAAAAAATGATATCGGGGTTTTTCCAATTCTGCAAAGTCAAAAACATATCGGCGCCGCATAAAAGATATATTCTGCCAAACTGTTCCGGTGACAGGCTTCTCAGTGTGTCGCAGGTGTAACTCACGCCCCTGCGTTTTATCTCTATATCGCTTATATCAAAGCCCTTATAATCCTCAAAAGCAAGCTTGCACATTGCTATTCTGTGCCGGTTGTCTGCCAATTTTGCGTCAGGTTTGTTGGGCGGACGCTTTGCCGGCATTATTACGACTTTATCAAGGTCCATTTGCTCCTTAAATACCAAGGCGGTTTTTATATGCCCGTTATGTATGGGGTCAAAGCTACCGCCGTAAAGACCTGTTTTTTTCATTGCCCTATCACCGCACAGTGCAAACTTAATCAACGGTATTGATTATGACACACATTTATTAAAAAGTCAATTATTACGCTTTTATTGTGTCACTTTTTTTAACTTTGCATAATATGTATTAATCTCGCAGCATATGGAGCCTAACATATGTATGTCAGAGGGCAAAAATGCACTTCTTAAATTTTTGGGACAGGAGGATTTTTTTATGGCTGATAATTTAAATCAAAGCGGCCGCAACGCTGTTGAAGGCGCAGGAGACGACGCGGTATGCATAGACGTTATGCGCGTGTATGACAGCTGCGGAAGCAAAGACTGCCTTGAGGATATGTGCGTTTATTTCGCGGTGGGTGATCAACCCACAATAGACGCCGCCACAAGCGTAAAAATAAAAGATACCGAAATAATAGATGTTAATGTGGAATTAGAGCCAATGCCGTTTCATAAAGGCTACTTTACCGTGAACATAACATACTACTTCAATGTGTTGCTTGAAGTGGTAACACAAACAACAAGCGCGTCTACGCTTGTAAAAGGCTTGGCTGTTTTCACAAAGCAAACCGTTATGTACGGCAGCGAGGGCAGTGTGAAAATGTATACCTCGGCAGCAACAGGTGAAGAAACGGAAAACGTAAGCGTGAGCAATCTTCCCAAAGCAAACGTGCAAACGGCAGACCCCATCTCTTTGGGCGCAAGGCTTATTTGCAACGGCTACGGGCCCAGCTGCACTCTTTGCCAATATATACCTGAAAGCATAGCGGCCCTCTATGGCGGCACATTTGCCTCAAGCGGAGAAAAACACGTTCTCGTTTCCATAGGTATGTTCTCTATGGTTCAGATTGTGCGTAATGTACAAATGCTCGTTCACGCTTACGATTATTGCATACCGTGCAAGGAGTGTAAAACAACAAATGAAGACCCATGTGAAATGTTCCAAAGAATAAAATTTCCGACAAATGAATTTTTCCCGAGGGGCAACACTGCCAAGCGTCCTGCGGAGACTGATGATTCCGCCTGTAATTAATACTGCCAACGCAAAAGCTGTTCACAAATAAGTTAAGGAAAACATATTTATTTGCTGTTAAAAAGCCATTATAATTTGCTTTTGCGAATTATTTGCCGGAAAGCTTGTTTTCGCTTTTTGCAGCAAATAAACATTAACAATCATATTATTAAGCTTTTTGTGAATAAGCTTTGAAAGCCGAATCTCTTTTGCGGGAAATTCGGCTTTTAATTATAATTTAAAGATTTTCTTCTTTTATTTCTATACTTTTATCGAAATTTAATGCGTTTCTGAATATATAAGGGAAGGAAATTTATTATAAGGAGTGCATTGTATGTCTGATTATATTTCTAAAGGCATCGACGTTTCTACCTGGCAAAAGAACATCAACTATAAAAAGGTAGCGTCGCAGAATATCAAATTTGCCATATGCCGCGCAAGCTACGGCTGGGAGGCAAACCAAAAAGATAATCAGTTTGAAACAAACATTAAAGGATTTAAAGATGTCGGTATACACGTGGGGGCTTATCACTACGCTTATGCTACAACTGTAAGCGAAGCCGAAAAAGAAGCCAAATATTTTTTGTCGTGCATAAAGGGTCACAAGTTCGATATGCCCGTTTACTATGATATGGAAGAAGCGGCAATAGCAAAAACAGGAAAGGCTAACTGTACTAAAATAGCTCTCAAGTTTTGTGAAACGGTTAAAAAGGCAGGCTATTTGGTAGGCATTTATACAAACCCCAACTGGCTTGTAAACTATCTCGATTACGACAAGCTGTTCCCTAAATATGAGCTGTGGCTTGCACAGTGGAGCCGCAAAAAGGATTATAACTGCGGCTTGTGGCAATACGGCGGCTCAACCAATTATATCGACTCAACCACACTTGCAGGCATTACGGGCGCCGTAGACAAGGATTATATGTATAAGGACTATCCCAAATATATAAAAGAGCACGGGCTAAACGGTTATTCAAAACAAAATACCGAACAGGAGAAGCCGAAAGACGACACTCCGCCCGCTCAAGCACCGTCAACAGAGACGGTCAAAACGGTAACTTACACCGTAAAAAGCGGAGACACACTTTCTGCTATTGCGGCAAAATATAATACTACCGTTGCAAAAATAGCTAAAGACAATAATATTTCAAATCCGGATATCATATATCCGGGGCAAAAGCTGAAAATAAAAACCACCTCAGGCGCTTCTGCACCTGCGCAAAAAAATGAATATATCTCTTACACGGTGAAAAAGGGAGATACCTTATCTGCGATAGCCGCTAAATATAAAACCACTGTTGAAAAAATAGCAAAAGATAACAAGATAGCCGATCCCAACGTCATCTATGTAGGGCAAAAACTTAAAATTGCCGTAAAGAAGTGATGAAATGGATAAGCTGAAAGAACTGCTGTATTCAAACAATTATTTATTTAACAGGTTAAGTATAGATTTTTCGGTTATAGGCGGTGTGCTTGTGTGGTTTTTGGGAGGAGCAGACGCTTTGCTTACTACCCTTTTAAGTATGGTCATCGTTGACTATCTCACAGGGGTAGTAAAAGCAATATATTTGAAAAAGCTCTCAAGCAATGTAGGCTTTAAGGGAATTATAAAAAAATTCGTTATATTTCTTATTGTGGGAATGAGCACGGCAATACAGCGTATCATGCCCGAGGTAGTACCCATAAGAGAAATTACCATTATGTTCTTTATATGCAACGAAGGGCTTTCTGTGCTTGAAAACGCATCTGTTATGATCCCACTCCCGAAAAAGCTGAAAAGCGTACTTCTTCAACTGAGAAGATCATCACAACAGCTTTACGAGAATACCCCAAAGAGATCCAAAGCGGAACAAAAGCAAAAAGAAAAGGACAATAAGACGAGCCTGCCGTACCAAAGCAATGACGATAAAAATAATACGTTGTGAAAATCTATTGTTAAATTTAGGCTTGGCTCAAAGCAAAACCGCTTAGAGCCAAGCTTTTTTTATTATTTGCTTGTTTTAAAAAGCTTGTCCGAATTTAAAACAATACATAAAAAAAGCTGAATATTTCAGGCAAAATATCATCACAGGGGCATTTTCGGCGATAAGCACAATAGAAATTTGGCAATATGTTCCTTATTTTCATTGAAATTAAGCAAAATCGAAGAAAAAAGCCGCTTAAAAACAAGAATTTTGCAGATTGCGGTCGATTAGTTTGTTAAATAATTAACACATACTGTTCGTTAAAAAACGTGGTTATATACAAGGATATTTGGCTTTTGGTTAATTTTTTACATCAACAATTAATAAAAAATGAGCTTTTGTTACTCTTTGTAATTATTTTGTTACCTTATTATTTTGTTCAATTTTATAAAAATATCAAACTAAAAGGATGGATATTAATGCTATTTTGACAACGCCAGATTTTAAGCCCTGTTTTTTAGGTAATTTTGCACAAAACAATACGCTTTTTTTAGCTTGACGTTTAATCACTGTTGCTATATAATAGCGCCCGTGGCTTAAAAAACCGCAAGCACAAATTAAAAAATCACAAGAAATGTAAGACTACAAAAGTGTTACAAAGTAAGGAGTTTTTACTTTATGTCTAAAAAACAAACCACAGAAAACATACAAAAGACAGATAAAAAGGAACATACAATATTGTCTAAAATATCTTCTGCGGCAAAACGCCTCAGCCCAAAACAGATGGGCGCTAAAAAAATAGCTGCTATATCTGTTGCCATAGCTATTTTGGCAGGCACAGCCATATCGGCAGCCGCACGAAGCAGAACCGCTAATATAGTAGACGGCGAAAAGGTCGTTTCAATACTTACATTTAACGGAGACGATACCGACGGCGTTCTTCAGTCCGCGGGTATAATGTACGGCGATGACGATATAGTTGTAAGCAATAAAGATTCATCGGGAAATCTTGATATCACCGTTTACAGAGCTTTTGACGTTAAGATGATAGTTGACGGTGAAGAATCCATAGAAACATTTAATATGGGAAATGTATCGGACGCGTTAAAATCACTTTCTATTAAAGTAGACAGCGACGATGTTGTTACACCCGATATGAGCGCAGAGCTCAAAGCAGATATGACGATAAAGGTTGACCACTATACAACAGTAACGGTTAAAGCCGACGGCAAAACACAAAAAGTCAGAGTTACGGGTACAACGGTTGCTCAGGCTCTTAAATCTGCAGGTATCGAGACAGGCAAAGACGATATCATCGAGCCCGCACTTGACGCAGAGCTTTCGGATAATGCGAAAATTACGGTAAAAAGAGTTGAATATAAAGAGGTAACAAAGACAAAAGAGATCCCCTTTGAGACTATCAGCAAAAATTCTAAAGACGTTTACATAGGAGACACACAGGTAACACAGTACGGTGAAAAAGGCTCTAAGGAAGTTGTATACAAAGTAAAATATGTAGACGGCAAAAAGGACAGCAAAGAAGTAATAAGCGAGACTGTTACAAAAGAACCTGTAGAGCAAATAGAGCTTAAAGGTCAAAAGAAAAAACAGCTTTCGTCTGGTACCGTTACACAGGCAGACGGCAAGCTTATAGACGCAAGCGGTAACGAAATTGCTTACAGTCAGCTTATATCAGGTACTTGCACTGCTTATACAGCCACAGGCAACCTTACAGCTACAGGCGAAGTTGCTCAGGTAGGCAGAGTTGCGGTCAATCCAAACCTTATCCCCTACGGAACAAAAATGTATATTGCATCCCCCGACGGCTCTGTGGTTTACGGTTACTGCACAGCTTCCGACACAGGCGGAGCTCTTATGGACGGATATGTTCTTGTAGATCTGTATTACGATACCGAATATGAATGTATACAATTCGGCAGAAGAACAATGAATGTATATATCTTAGGATAATATACAGCGATATTTAAGCTACAAAAAAAGGGCGCGATCTAAGGGTCGCGTCCCATTTTTGTCCGGATTATTGTATAAGCAATGCTGTTTTACTGTAATTATTAATTTTTTTATTTTTGTCGTTAAAAATATATTGACAATTGCCTACACATATGATATAATCAAACAGTAAAATAAAACTGTGTGGAGGTTATTGTATGCATGGCAAAGCAATAAACAAGCTCAACAAAATGGGAAAAGCAGGACACATAATCACATCAGTGCTTATAATCGCCGCAATAATCTATACGGTAATTCTGAGCGCAGCAGCAATTTATGTTAATTCTAATGAGGGCAGCTCCGCCGGCGTTGCAGTTATGGGTAATAAGGTTATCATTTCTTCACGAAATAATTTTTTAGACCATGTGGTTTATCACTGCGTTACAGGCAGTCAAACGGGGAAGCTTGTGTTTTCAGACGGCAAAACAGATGTAAAAGTTGATGCGAAAGACCCTCTGTTGAAAGGCACGATAATACAAATGTCGGGCAGTGGCAATAACGGCAACTCATTTGCAAAAGATGATCTCACCGCTGTTTTGATATCGTCAATCATTCTTTCTGTCACTGTTTTGATAGCACTTATTGCCGTAAACAGTCTTTTAAGGTACATATCACGTTGTGAAACGCCGTTTTGCACTGCGGCAGTAAAAAAGGCTGCTTTGTTTGTGGCTTCTCTTGTGCCGGTGGCAATAGCTTCTTCAGTTGTGGGCACTATGACCGCATCTGCGCTTAACCCCTCAGGCGGGGCTGCAATATATATTAATAAAACCTTATTTGCGATAATACTTGTATTATTTGCAGGAATATACATAATCAAATACGGTGTGCAGCTGCAAACAGAATCTGACGAAACACTGTGATACGGAGGATAAGCGATATGGGAAAGATAATACTCAGGCTTGACCGCGTTATGGCTGACAGAAAAATGAGCCTAAACACGCTTTCCGAAAAGGTAGGCGTTGCAAATGTGAACCTGTCGAAAATGAAAAACGGCAGAATAAGCGCGATACGCTTTTCCACCTTACAGGCGATATGCGAGGCATTGCACTGCCAGCCGGGAGACATATTGGAATATGATCCCGAGGGAGAGTAATAATGCGCCTTTGGCGCTGATCAATACTGAAAATTTAAAACTGAAAAACCGTTTAATAACGCTCCGCAAGTATTGGGCTTAACGCCCGTTGCGGAGCTGTTGTTGTCGATAAGCCTTCACATTTGAGGAGAATGTGTCAGCGAAGCTGACGGATGAGGCGTAAAACTACCGGTTTAGTTTAACCCTGAGTTTTGCCCTAATGCCGGGCAGGCACCTACTTTGTCACGCTACAAAGTAGGCAAAACGCGCCAAAGGGGGAAACCCGTCGGCTGTTTCCCCCTTTGGAAACCCCTTTCGCGACCACCCGGGGGGCTGCGCCCCCCCACTGGGTGGACGAGATCCCCCTGCTTCGTTCTCGGCAAGGTTGTTATGTCATTTTTGGGCTATGTAAGCAGAGCTTTTACCGTAGCGGAGCTTATGTGATTTTTATATTCTCATCTAAAGTGATAATATATACTTCCGCTTTCAAGTTTGTATCCTTTATAATACGCCAGCTCGCTTACCGTAACAAGCTGATATCCCCGTGAAATAAGCGATGCTATCGCGTTTTGTGCGGCTGTTGCGGTCGTGCCGTAAATATCGTGCATAAGGACAACAGCGCCGTCGTAGCTGTCTTTCATCACGCTGTTGTACACCGCAGACGAATTTAGGACCTCCCAGTCACGCGTGTCTACCGACCAATTTATTATCGGCGCGCCGACATAAGGCAAATAAGACTTAACGGATATCCCACCGGGGAGCCTGAATAGCGTGGGATATGCTCCGGTAGCGTCTTTGATAATTTCTTTTGCCTTGTTTATTTCCTTTTTTGCCTCTGCCAAAGTAATATTTGAAAAATACTGATGGCTGTAACTGTGGCTGCCCACTTCACAGCCCATATCGTATGCACGCTTTAAAACCTGCTTGTTTTCGCCGTAAACACGGGTTCCCACAACAAAAAACGTTGCCCTGGAGTTATATTTTTTCAGCGTATCAAGTATCATTCCCGTTGTTGCGCTGTTTGGTCCGTCATCAAATGTGAGCGCTATCATCGGCTTTGTTGGATCAAGATCTTTTCTTATTCTTGCGGAAGTGCTTGTCACGTTTACTGTACATTCCGCATATAATCCATTATATATGCTGCATCTTATTACTGCGTTACCTTCGCTTTTGGCTGTAACCGTTCCATGCTTATCCACGGTTGCAATCTTTTTATCAGATGTGGTAAAATCCCTTTTATATGCGGCTGAGCCTTCGTCTATATAACTCTCCAAATCAAGTTTTTCGCCTTTTACAAGCGTGCAGTTGTTGCAGTTAAGCTTTATATATGTCGGCGCCGCTTTAACGGTTATGTTTAATTGAGTGTTTTTGCCCAAAGGGTTTTGTACTATTATTGATGTACTTCCTATGCTCTTTGCGGTTATTTTTCCGTTTGAATCAACTTCTGCAATGCTCTCGTTTGTCGAAATATATAATACCTTTCTGTTATACGGCTGATTTGCGTTTGTCATCAAGGCGGTGTAAAATTCGCCCTTTCCGAGAGTAATATCGTATTTACCAAATTGAGGATAAAGATTTATAAGCTTTGCGCAAAGCTGTTGAATTATAACGGCATCGGAAAGATCTGCGTCTCCGCTTAAATCAAGATCCGCCATCTTGGCTCTTTCGGGGGTAATTGTCTTAAGCCCCGCCTTATAAAGTTGTATTTCTATAACGTCTTCAAGAGAAATTTTATTATCGCCGTTCGCGTCACCGTAAATTATCAATTGCAGATCAGGTGCTTGAGAAATCTCATCGATTTCCCTTGCGTGACCCACTGCAGGTATTGATACAACAAAAATCAGTACAAGAAGCACACATAAAAAGCGTTTGTTGAGCATAATCAATACCTCCCCTATCTGTTATAGTAATTTTACATCAAATTGCATTTAATTACAACAAATAATTACATATTGCGCTGCTGTTTTTTATTGCTGTTGCAATAATTGTACATACGGTTATAAAATTAGATTTTTGATGAAAATCGTCTTTAAAAGCGCTTAAATCATTGACAAATAACAGAAAAAGTTGTAAAATAATTTTGATTAAATGACCGGGTTGGGCAGTCGCGCAATATAATACCGAAAGGTCATATTGTGAGGAAAGTCCGAGCTTCGCAGAGCAAAAATAACGGCTAACAGCCGCCGAGGGCGACCTTAGGGAAAGTGCAACAGAAATATACCGCCTGCCTGTCAGGTAAGGGTGGAAAGGCGAGGTAAGAGCTCACCGCCGACAAGGAGACTTAGTCGGCCTGTAAACCCTATTTGAAGCAACACCGTGGAGGAGCAGAAAGCGCTTGCTCGGCGCGCTCCGGGGAGGTGGCGATGAGCATATGCGGCAACGCTGTGCCAAGATAGATGACTGCTAAAACAAAACTCGGCTTACAGACCCGATCATCTTAATCGTATAAAATTAAAAAGGAATGAATGATTTCGTGCTTAATAAAAAAGACGTTAAAAAAACAGAAAATAACGGCAAAAAAAGGCACATTACAATAAAAGGGATTGTTATAAGCGTTGCGTTTGTTGTTTTTCTGATCTACGCCTTGATCACCTTGCTTAATCTGCAAGTGCAGGTAACGGAAAAAACAAACGAACTTGACAGGATCGAGCAAAAAATAGCCGTTCAGGAAGATA
>JAEEHZ010000019.1 GCA_016281115.1 Clostridiaceae bacterium
GCGGAAACCGGGTGTATATATGCGGAACGCCGATAGGTATTAAGCTGTATTGCAGCGGAGCGTTAGTTGTAGACCTGCAGGAAATAGTTACACCGTCGGGAGTTTTCTGCCCTGCAAAAGAAGCCGGCATACAAAAAGGCGATATAATCAAAAAAATAAACGGTAAAGAGATAAACGGCAACAGCGATCTTATAAGCGCAATTGATTTGACAAACGGTAATCCGGTCGAAATATTCTACGAGCACGATGGTGAAGATATTTCCAAGACCGTTACCCCTATAAAGACCTCTGAAAACGGGACCTACAAAATAGGTGTGTGGGTGCGCGACAGTTGCGCGGGAATAGGCACAGTGACCTATTATGATCAAAACGACCACACCTTTGCGGCGCTCGGACACGGGATATGCGACGCGGACACAGGCAGACTTATGAGCATAAACAACGGCATACCCGCCGATATCAGTATAGATGATATAGATAAGAGTACAGGCGGAAATATAGGCTGCCTTATAGGACATTTCAAAAATGATATACAAGGCGCGTCTATAATATCAAACACTCAGGGCGGCATATACGGATATATGCCCGATGTGCCAAAATATTCAAGACTTGCAGAAATTGCCCAAGATAACGAAATGAAATGCGGCAATGCGCAAATATTGACCACTCTGCGGGGTGAGATTCCGCAATACTATGATGTGCAGATAGAAGCAATTAATTTGCAAAACGAAGCAGGAAAAAATTTCGTTATAAGAGTGACCGACCAAGATTTGTTAAAAGAGACAGGCGGAATAGTTCAGGGTATGAGCGGAAGCCCCATCATTCAAAACGATAAGCTTGTGGGAGCAGTAACACACGTTTTCGTTAATTATCCCGACAAGGGCTACGGTATATCAATAAACAATATGCTTAATATTTCAAGGGAGCTTGATAACGCCGCATAATCTGTTTTTGCGGAGGGTATGCAAATTTGTGTATATCCTCCGCTTTTAAAAATTATATAAAAAATTATATAAAAAAATTAAAACTTTTATTGAAAAAAAGCATTTTTTAGTGTAAAATACATATACAATCGGTAAGTTTTGAATAACTTGCCATAAAAAAGGGGGATAAATATGCAAGAGCCGTCTACCTGGTTTGTTTGCCTTATGGGTGTGGGTACCGTGTTTGTAGGTCTTGTTTGTATTGTTGTAATTTGCTATTTGCTGAGTTTTATAGCAAAAAAAACATTGAAAGACAATACGGCGTCTGAAAGTGCAAATGCAACTGAGACAGCACCGCTGTCCGGCGAAAACAGACAAGAGATGATAGCAGCAATTTCCGCTGCAATAGCGGAAGCTTCGGGCAAAGAGATGTCCGCAATAAGAATTTTATCTGTTAAAAAATTATAATTATCGGAAAGGTGTTACATAAATGAAAAAGTATAATGTAAAAGTAAACGGAAATCTTTACGAAATAGAAATAGAAGAAATAGACGCAGCTTCTGCAGCTCAAAGCGCACCTAAAGCGGCGCCGGCACAAAGCAACGCTCCCGCAAACGGCGAAAAGGTAACGGCGCCTATGCCCGGCAATATCCTTTCGGTAAAAGTATCGAACGGTCAGTCTGTAAAAAAAGGCGATCTGCTTATGGTTTTGGAAGCCATGAAAATGGAAAACGAGATCATGGCGCCGTGCGACGGAAAAATAGGTTCTTTGAATGTTCAAAAGGGCTCAACTGTTAATTCGGGCGACCTCCTTTGCTCTATATCATAATTATTACTTAATAATCGAGAGGAGGAAAGGTGCATTTGCCTTTTGTAAATGCAGATTTAAAATATGGATGCAATTATGAATTTTTTACAGCAAACGGGATTTTATATGCTGTTTGCAGATATCGTTCACAACTACGGAAATCTTATTATGATCTTGATTTCCCTGTTTTTACTGTGGCTTGGTATACACAAAAAGTTTGAACCCCTGCTTTTGATAGGCATAGCATTCGGTATGCTGCTTACAAATCTTCCCGGCGCAGGTCTTTATAACGGTGAGCTTTGGGCGAATTTTATGAACGAAGGCTCGCAGTACTATCACAGTTACGGATATATAATGTCTAACGGCGGACTTATTGACTTCTTATACATAGGCGTAAAAACGTGTATTTATCCCTGCCTTATTTTTGTGGGCATAGGCGCTATGACTGATTTCGGTCCGCTTATATCAAATCCTAAATCTTTACTTTTGGGCGCGGCGGCTCAGGTAGGCATTTTCTTCACCTTTATTGTTGCAAGATTATTGAACTTCACAGGTCCCGAATCCGCATCTATCGGAATAATAGGCGGCGCGGACGGTCCTACGGCGATATTTACAACGTCTAAACTTGCCCCCGGGCTTTTGGGCGCAATAGCAGTCGCGGCGTACTCTTATATGGCGCTTGTTCCCGTTATACAGCCTCCGATAATGAGGCTCTTAACAACCAAAAAAGAACGAAATATCGTTATGAAGCCCCTAAGAGAGGTTTCACAAAAAGAAAAGATCATTTTCCCGATTGCCGTAACTATCTTTGTTGCGCTTTTGGTTCCCTCGGCAACTGCTCTTGTAGGTTGCTTAATGCTTGGTAATTTGTGGAAAGAATCCGGCGTTGCAGAGCGCCTTTGCAAAACGGCGCAAAATGAGCTTATGAATATAGTTACGATATTCCTCGGAATATCAGTAGGAGCAACCGCTACGGCAGAGACGTTTTTGCAGCTTGGAACACTGAAGATCATCCTTCTCGGCGTATGCGCTTTTGCAATTGCGACAGCTTGCGGAGTCTTGTTCGCTAAGTTTATGAATCTGTTCCTTAAGAATAAGATCAATCCGCTTATCGGTTCGGCAGGTGTTTCCGCCGTTCCTATGGCGGCAAGAGTATCTCAAAAAGTCGGACAGCGGGAAAACCCAAGCAACTTCCTGCTTATGCACGCAATGGGGCCCAACGTTGCAGGCGTTATAGGTTCAGCAATAGCAGCAGGCGTTCTTATTGCCCTGTTCGGACATTGATCGGAGGCGTAAATCATGGCAAACAAACCTTTGTTAATTACAGACACAATTTTGCGTGACGCACACCAGTCGCAGGCGGCTACAAGAATGAGACTTGAAGATATGTTGCCCGCCTGCTCAATTCTTGACAGTATAGGATATTGGTCTTTGGAGTGCTGGGGCGGAGCTACATTTGATTCGTGTATGCGCTTTTTGAACGAAGACCCATGGGAGAGACTCCGTTTGCTCAAAAAAGCTATGCCGAACACAAAGCTTCAAATGCTTTTGAGAGGACAGAATATACTCGGATATAAACACTATGCAGACGACGTTGTAGACGCTTTTTGCCGTTTATCCATAAAGAACGGTATAAATGTTGTAAGAATATTTGACGCTCTTAATGACAAGCGCAATATGCAACAAGCAATGAAGAGTGTGAAAAAATACGGCGGAATATGCGAGGCTGCGATAAGCTATACAGTAAGTCCTGTTCACAGCGAGGATTATTTTGTCGATCTCGCAGGTGAGCTTGAAGCTATGGGCGCAGACACCATATGTATAAAAGATATGGCAAATCTGCTTTTGCCTATGGACGCTTACAGTCTTGTTAAAAAGTTGAAAGAAAAAATAAATGTTCCTATACATTTGCACACCCATAATACAACAGGTACAGGCGATATGACAAACCTTATGGCGTCTCAGGCTGGAATAGATATTGTTGATTGCGCGCTTTCGCCTCTCGCTAACGGCACGTCAAACCCTGCTACCGAAGCTCTTGTTGCCACGTTGAAAGGCACTGAGCGCGACACGGGACTCGACCTTACAAAGCTCACCGAAGCTGCCGCTCATTTCAGAAAAGTGGCTGAAAAGCTCAAACAACAGGGCATACTCGACCCAAAGGTTTTAAGCGTAAATGTGAATACGTTGCTTTATCAGGTCCCGGGCGGAATGTTATCCAATCTTATCTCTCAGCTTAAGCAGGCAAACGCAGAGGACAAGTACTACGATGTTCTCGAAGAAGTGCCGAGAGTACGTAAAGATTTCGGATATCCTCCCCTTGTAACACCTACAAGCCAAATTGTAGGCTCTCAAGCTGTTTTGAACGTAATAAGCGGAGAAAGATACAAAATGGTCACAAAAGAGTCAAAAGGTTTGCTCCGTGGCGAATACGGACGTGTTCCGGGTGAAGTAAATGAAGAGGTGAGAAAAAAGGCGATCGGCAGTGACGAAGTGATTGAATGCCGACCGGCTGATCTTATTAAGCCCGAACTGGAAAAATATAAAGAAGAATCAAAAGCTCTGGCAAAAAGCGAAGAGGACGTTTTAAGCTATGCGCTGTTCCCGCAGGTTGCGGCAAAGTTTTTGCAGGAGAGAGATAATCCGCAAGAAAAGGCTGAAGAATCAAAGCCTGTATCTGCTGAGAACAAAGTAATAGAGCTTATAGTGGACGATAGATCCATCTGAAAAAAGAACACAAAATAATAATAAAAAAGAAATCTCTGCAAATTGATTTACAGAGATTTCTTTCCTTTAATTATTTAAGTAATATTGTTATTCCTCAACAGGAGCGCCTACCGGGCAAGTGTCTGCACAAGCGCCGCAAGATATGCAAGTGTCGGGGTCAATTACATAATGCTCGTCGCCCTCAGAAATAGCTTCAACGGGACAACCTTCTGCACAAGCACCGCAAGCGATGCATTCGTCGGTGATTTTAAATGCCATATCCATAAACCTCCTTGATAAATTTGAATAAGCTTGCTGACCTCGCCTATATTGTAACACATAAA
>JAEEHZ010000202.1 GCA_016281115.1 Clostridiaceae bacterium
TCTTTGGCCTGAGCCGTCTGCCTTTGTGTTCCATGCAACAAATGCATGACCTTCTTTGGCAAATCCGGGGTTCTCACCGCAAACAACAACATCGCCGTTTTTGGCTTGTCCGCCTGAAACAGTAGCGCTGCCGTCTGTAGTAACGCCGCCGTTGCCGTCATAAGTGATAGTAAACATTCCTTCGTCCCAAGAAGCGTATAAATCAAGCACTGCGCCGTCTGCAGGGATCTCCGAGCCGGGGGCATAGGTATCTCCCAAGCCGTCGGGTCTTGTGTTCCAGGCAAGAAATACGCTTGAAGCCTTGTAGAACATATTCTCGGCAGCACTTTCGCCCTCAAGAACATAAGAATCCGAGTAATCCTCGGTTATTCCGCCGTTACCGTGATAGGTCACATAAGCGCCGTCGTTTGTGATATCGTCAAGAGCTTTGATCTGCGGAGCCGTAAACAATGCCGAGCAAAGTACAGCCAACGCAATAAAAGCAGATATCACAGCTGTGATTTTTGTTGTTTTGATCTTCATAATTAATCCTCCCTAAACTAAATCTTGAATATTTAGTAGAAGTATGTTACCACACTTTTTTACAAAAGTAAATAGAAAAAACAAAAAAAGTTAAAAAAATATTAAATTATGTCAAAATTGTAATATTTTGGAATACGGGAACATATATTTTTGAAAAAGGAGGTCATATATTTGAACAATAAGAATAAAAAACTGTCTTTTTCAAAAATTGCTTTATCCGCTGTTTTAGCCTATTTGCTATGCTTTCTGGTAATATTTGCCTGCGCGGCACTCATTAAAAAATCAGGCAATATCCCCGGCGACGCATTATCTGCAATTACGACCTGTGCAATAAGTTTGTCTACGATAATTGCAACCTTCGGGGTATGTTTGATGTCGAAAAGTAACGGATTAATTACAGGCATAGTATCCGGCGCCGCAATATTTATAATTATGATTATAATAGGGCTTGCGCTCGGCAGTAAAACAGATACAGCGGCGCTGCTTGCAAAGGGTGCCGCAATAATAGCCGCAGGCGGCATAGGCGGTGTGCTGGGCGTAAACAAAAAAAGTAAGGTGTAAAATTAACTAAACATAAAAACCCGGCTCGCAGAGATTTTCTGCAAGCCGGGAATTATTTGTTATATAATTGTGTTATTCAATTATGCCTTCTTCTTTTTGAGGAATGTGAATGTGGCTGCGGCGCCTGCCATAGCAAGAGCTATAACCCAAACCATCATATTATCCTCGGCACCTGTCTTGGGAGCAGCTTTCTTTTGCCACTGAGCATATACTCTGACATCGCTTGCACCCATTACAAATGTGTCGCCTGCTGCATAAGAAGTACCCGAACCGTCAGGCTCTGTGTTCCAGGAAACAAAGTTGTAACCTTCTCTGTCGAAGAAGTTAGCCTCTATTTCTACTGTGCTTTCATAGAGAGCGCCGACTCTCTTCTCGGTTTTGCCTTCTTCGTATGTGCCGCCGTTACCGTCATAGATAACTCCGAATTCAACGCCGAGGTACTTGTTCTTCCACTGTGCGTAGAGAACAACATCCTGTGCGGGCATTGTGAATGTCTCGCCGGGTTTGAACTCTTTACCTGTTCCGTCTGCCTTGGTATTCCAGGAAACGAATACATACTTCTCCTCAGAGGGAGCAAATGTATTTTCTGCAACTGTTACATTAGACTTATACTCATAAGCCTTGGAAACTGTCTCGTTTGTCTTTGTGCCTGTTGCATTGTTTGAGTTGTAAATAACGGTGTAGCCGTTTGCAGACCACTGTGCATAAAGGTCAACGGAATTGTTGGGCATTACAAATGTATCTCCGCTCTTGTATGCTGTGCCTGTGCCGTCTGCCTTAGTATTCCAGCCCTTGAATGAATATCCCTCGTTTGTGAAGAGATTATCCTTTACTGTAACTGTGTCGCCGCTGCTGAAATTAAAGGTCTCAGACTTATTATCTGATAAATTGGAATGATAAATTACCATATAAGCAGATACATTGTTAAGAACAGGAGAAGCAACAGTGTTGATTCTCTCGTCTGTGAGAGTGTTAACTATTCCCAGATCGCCGTCGTTTGTCTTGATCTCTGTTCCGTAGATGCCGTCCTTAAGAACGAGCGGGATGGTAAGTGTATAAGTAACCTCAGGTAAGAAACCTACTGTGTTCCACTTAATGGACTTTCCGTTTTCGAGAACGGTTACGGTGTCATTGTAGGTATTTCCGTCTTCGTCAACAACAGTAATGAGGTTAACATCTTTAATTTCAAAGTTTTCTGTCTGAATGTCATCAAGAACGAGATAAGAAGCGAAAGAAGCGATCAAAGCGGTATTGATAGCTCTGTTGAGTTCTTCGTTGCTGTCTGCGCTGTATGTCATACCGTTTGTGCAGAAGCTTGCAACAGTGTTGTAAGCGGCGGCTGTTGTATCAAGAACGATACCTGCAAGGCTGTGACCTGCGTCTGTTATCGCCTTAGCTTCGCTTACGCCCTCAAAGCCCTCGTTAGGAGCACCGTCAGTAACGAATATAACTATAACGTCTCTTGAGCTGTCGTTGCGGCTTGTAATAAGACGGCCGGCAGTCTCAAAGCCCTCAGAGTAGTGTGTGTCGCCGTAAGGCTCTTGTGAGAACAAGAATTCGTGTATGCTGTCATAATCGGCAGTGAAATCGCAATATGACTGCATATCCTCACTGAAAGGAGCAATTGCTATACGGTTATCAAGCTTCTCATTGTTAAGAAGGACCTTGGAAATATCGTCAACCTTAGAGATAAGAGTATAGAATTTTGAAACTCCGTCTACTGTGTCCATCATACTTCCGCTGTAGTCAAGTACAAATACGATATCGGTAGGATTGTTGGCAGTACGGTAAGAGAAGTCTACTCTCAGCTCTGCGTCCTTCATATCTGTATCTACCCATTTTGCGGATTTATGTATCCAAGTAAGAGAGTCGCCGTTTTTAACGCCTGCGTTTGAGTTGTAACCGCTGAGGTCAACTTCGCCGCCGTTATAATCTTCGTTATCCTCATATTTAAAGGAACCTGCTGTTATATCTGTTACATACTGAGACCATTTGCTTGCGCTGTTCCAAATATCGCTGTAACCGAACTCTGTAATAGCGTCAACATTCTCAAACTCAACTTCGGCAGAATAACAACCGCTGAATGCGTCTTTGCCGAGTGTTCTCACGCTTGCAGGGATAGTAACGTTCTTAAGAGCAGAGCAACCATAGAAAGAGCCTTCGTCTATTGTCTCTACTGTTTTTCCGAGATCAACACTTGTAAGCGCTGTGCATCCGCTGAAAGCAGAAACGCCTGTTTTCTTTGTGCCGTCTTCAAACTTAACGCTCTTTAAACCTGTGCAGCCAAAGAATGCGCGGTCTCCGATAGTCTCGGTTTTTGCCGGGATCGTGATAGATTCCAAAGCTGTGCAACGGCTGAAGCCCTGTACGCCTATTTCAGTAAGACTTGCGGGAAGAGTTATCTCTTTGAGAGCGACACACTGCAAAAACGCACCTGTTCCTATTTTCGCAACGCCCTCACCCAATGTAACGTTTACAAGAGCAACGTCAGCAGAGAAAGCCTTGTCACCGATAGCAGAAACACTACCGGGAATGCTTACGTCTGTTAAAGCAACAAGTCCGCTGAAAGCAGCCTCGCCAATCTCTTGAACTCCGTCGCTGAGTGTAAGCTTTGTAAGCTGTTTTGCGCCGCCGAAAGCGTAAGCGCCTATCTTTTTAACAGTGCCGGGTATTGTAAGCTCAGCGAGAGAGCCGCAATCAAAGAATGCGTAATCGCCGATAGACTCAACACTGCCGGCAAATGTTATGCTTGTTAAGTTTTTGCAGGCATTAAAAGCATAACTGCCGATTGAAGAAACCCCGTCCTCAAGAACAAGAGAGGTCATTGCCGCTCTGTGCTCATACCAAGGAGCGCGTGTTTCTGCGCTGTAATTTTCCATTTCGCCTGTACCGGAAACGGTAAGTGTTTTTGTACCGTCGTTAAATGTCCAGGTGAGGTTTTCGCCGCAAGAGCCGTTTCTCGCAGGGTCTTTTGTTACATCGGCAGCCGAAGCTCCGACTGCAACCACCGCTACAAGAAGCAATGCAGCTAAAATAATTGAAATTGCTTTTTTCAAGGTACATACCTCCTAAACCTTTCTAGCTTTAATATAATAACAAAAAAGTTTACAAAGGTCAACCCTTTTTTATAATAATAAATAGAAAACCAACTTTTACTTGTATTTGACTTAAGATAATTATTACAAAATAATTACACCGCAGCATGTTTTCAGCAGAAAACAGCCCTGATTTTGACAAAATTTACAATAAAATGTTTCAAAAAAATAATATGGGATTTGCAATAATATTTGCACCCGATATGTCAATATTATCTATATTTATTCCAATTGATATTTCACAAAGCATATGGTATCATTTTTACATACGAAAAAATCACGGAGACGATTCATTTGCTATCACAAAACCGTTTAAAACTGATGTTATACTTTTATGCCCCCCTGATGATGATGCTTGTACTTTGCTCGTGTACGGATAAGGTGCAGGAAAATGTTTCAGATACACCGGGAGCAAAAAGCTTTAAATATATCGAATATGATGATTTTGTAGAAATATCAAAATACACAGGCACCGGAGGAAACGTTAAAATTCCCGAAATGATTGGCGGTTCGCCTGTAAAAAGCATTGCGGATAAGGCTTTCTTTAACTGCGAAACGGTTACCTCTTTGACCATGCCTCAAACCGTAGAAAAAATAGGCGCAAAGGCGTTTTTCGGATGTTCGTCTCTTGATGACATCGTTTTTTCGGATAGTATAAGCTATGTAGGCTCATTTGCCTTTAAAGGTACGCCGTGGCTTAATGAACAATCAGAAGATTTTGTTGTTGTAGGCGACGGTGTGCTGATAGATTACAGAGGCACATCGCAAAAGGTCGAGGTTCCCGAAGGAATTACGGCTTTTGAGGACGCTTTTGCAGACAATTACAGCATCACATCAATATCTCTGCCGTCCACATTGAAAACATTCGGTTCAAACGCCTTTTACGCCTGCACAATTATAAAGGAAATAAGCATAAACGAAAATCCAAACTATATTGTTGATAATAATATCCTATACACGGCTGACAAGTCAGTTCTTCTTTACCGTCCGGCTCTCGCAAGCGGCGACAGTGTTTCGGTAGGCGAAGAAACAACAAAAATTAATTCTTATGCTTTTTCCAATAACACAAAGCTTAAAAGCATAGAATTTCCGGAGTCTCTCAAAAGTATCGGCGATTACTGTTTCGATTACTGCACTAACCTTGAAGAAATAAAGCTGCCGAAAAACACTGCGCAGCTCGGAAAATACTCATTTAATTACTGCTCTTCGCTGAAAAAAATAACGCTGGGCAATAAAATAGAAAAAATACCCGAAGGTACATTCGCAAGTTGCAAAAGCCTAAACTGGGTGCTGATACCCGAAAGTGTGCGTATTATAGATAAAAACGCGTTTTATTATTGCTCTGCGCTTACGGATATTACTATTCCCGACACCGCAAGCATAGACGATACCGCATTTGCGGGAACAGGTATAAATATACATTAAATAACAATTTCAAAGGCGCTTCCGTTATGTAACGGAAGCGCCTTTTTGCTCTGTTTATTCTTAACTGATAAGTGTTTACCTTTACATCACTCTAAACGGTTGCCCCACTCACGCCAGCCCTCGCCTGTTACCTCGTGAGCGTCAGATACAACGGTAAATGCCTTTTCATCAACCATACGTACTATACGGTATACGGTATTCACCTGATTAGGCTTAACTGCACACATAAGAGTAACCATACCGGCATTGCTGTAACCGCCGCGAGATTCAAAAACAGTAACGCTGCGGTCTATCCTTTCAAAAATAAGCTTTTTGATAGCGTCTTCATTTTCCACCTTTGTTACTATAAACATTATCTTGCCTGTACCCGAATCTGCTATGTACATTATTCCGTCTATGACCTTAGTATAAATGAATAATATTACTATCGCGAACATTGGACTCTCCACGCTTTGAAGAACAAAAGCCGAAGCCA
>JAEEHZ010000203.1 GCA_016281115.1 Clostridiaceae bacterium
CCAAAATCTACATATCACATAGCCCGCGGAAAACCGCGGGCAATTCTTTAAGGGGTGATATCATGGTTAATTGCCACAATCTATTAGCATATATGTGCGAATTGTATGAGTACGAACAATTACCGCTATTGTTAATTGCGGATTTGCACGGAAAAGAAAAAGCATTAAAAGCTGTTTATAAAATCATAACCGACGAAATGGAACGAGGTGAAAATCATGATTGACATAAAATGCCGATACCGTGAGCGTGGTATATGTCAGCTAAACGGTAATATATGCAATAAGTGCGCGACAAAAGACCCCGTTTTGTATCGTTATGAATCAAAATACGACCCGTTGAACAACGTCACGAAATTATCTATACTTGATAACCGCGGCCGTAAATATATCACAACGGAAATATACGGCCAATTGACCGAAATAGCTATTAAATCATATGCGGACGAATTAGCAACCATGTTAATTAACAAAGGGGTGTTATGATATGATTGTCAGAATAACCGAACGACGCGCAATTGACGGTATCACCTATTGCGTTGAATATTCAAGCGGCAAATGTCGCAAATACTATGAAAAAACAAAAGCAATAACCGATTTTATGGCCGTACACGACTATAAGCGCGTTGTGTGCAGTAATGGAAAAACGACTTTCTACTTTTGGGGGTGAAACAAAATGGCCGACGATTTAAAATTCACGCTAAAATCAATGAATCAAAAAATACGTCGTGTCGGCGAACGATTCGGCGTTACGTCTTTACCGTATAAACAACTTATCGCGGATATTGAACATAATTTCCGCGGTATGTATCACTTTACCAATAAGGGCATTATACAAGTGAATCAGCGCAAAGGGCAATCGTTCAACACGTACCAAGCACAAATGATTAACCGCGTATCACGACGGGCGGGCGTCAAGCGTATCGTTGCGAATTCTAAAAAACGACTTGAAAAACAAGGTATCACGAAACCGACCGCGGCCGATATCAATAAAGAGGTTCAAGAGCATACACGAATACAAGAGGAATTCGATAAAGCTCTTGACCTTGTATATGAGCACGAATTAGCGGGCGATTTACCCGTGGACATTCGTGAGCGATATATGAAAATATACCGTTCGGGTAAAGGTGCGGGAATGGGTGTATCGACTGACGACGTTACATACATCGAATCACGTATCATAGAGTTCGACCATTTACGCGACCAATTAAACGACGTTTCGGCGGGCGTTTATCAAATCGCCCGTGAAAACGGCGTCCGCGTATCTGATAACGCGAAAATCGCTATTGAAAAAGCAATCCAAGGGGAATTAACGACCGACGATATAAAAGATTTGATATCGAATTTGAATGAATACGCGAACCGCATAATCATTGACCCCGAAAACGCCGATTATATATCATAAGGGGTGATAACGTGTACAAACGAAACGATATGACGACCGACCCCAAACACATTGATTATATCATGTATTATGAGGAAATGACCGACGACGACTACAAATTTATACTTGATACTATCGGCGAATTGAAAACCCGAATAAAGGCGGGTTTTGTCAAGTATACGACCACGACGGGGCGTGAAAAAGCGCGCCCCGTATACACCTTTAAGGAACTACATTGCGCGTTTGATATCGAAACAAGTACAACGTACACGGTCAATATTATGACGGGTAAAACCGACTATTATTCGTCAATGTACGTTGCGCAATTCGCCGTGGATAATATCGGGGTGCGTTTCCGTATATGGTCGCACGTTCGGGAATTTTTTATAAAATTGCCGCAACTGCTCGGACTGCACAAAGACGAAACGATAGTCGTATTCGTCCATAACCTTGATTATGAAACAAGCTATATCAAGCACCGTCTGAATATAAACGGTCGTTCTTTTTTCGGAAAATCGCGGCAAAAGCCGATAAAATACATAGCAGAAAATCATATATATTTTCACGATTCATTTTCTATCACGAATTCGAGTTTGGAAATGCTTGCAAAAATGTACGGTACTAAACATCAAAAGACTAAACAAGATATCGACCATAGTATCGAACGTAACTTTTTGACCCCTATATCCCGAAAAGAGGAACGATATATTTTCAACGATGTATTCATTTTGACGGACTTTGCGCGGATTCTGTTTGAACTATACGACTTTATCCCCGACACGGGAACGCAGATTATATCACGTAAAATAGAACAATCGGCCATAGAACATATGGCTGAATTTGTGGGCGCGGACACATTTGCCCGTTGGCGTGAATCATGTACTGACGATAAACAGCTTTTAAAGCGTTTACACGGCTATATTTTTGGATATGAATATCAGACGGGCGGTTTTACCCGCCGTGTAAAGGGAATAGTCGACCCCGCGTTCTTTACCCCGTACAACGAAATTGGTATCGTACCGCCCCCACAAGGTATGACCGAACCCGACGGCCGAACGATATACGATTTTTACACGTGGCTTTATCGTGGGGGCGTTGCAAAATCAAACGCCCGCTATACATCGACCCCCGATTATTTACCGTACGGGGTACAATGCCGCGTCGGGGGTATGGATTATACATCGTCGTATCCGTTCGTAATGACCGCGTTTAATTATCCTGTCACGGCATTTCGGGAAGTTGACCCCGCAAAACTTGATATTGATTCTTTGCGCTTGTGGTACGGAACGCCCGATTTTGAGAAATGGCGGTATATATTTATTATCGAATTTGAAAAGATACAATCGTCGAATGATTACAGCCTTGAATCACGGTCGAAAATCAAGGGCGAAAACATCGTAGAGGATAACGGGCGCGTATATTCCGCGGATAAATTAATAGCCTGTTTGACGGATTGCGATTATTCATTATACAAAAAATATTATTCGTGGGATTCTAAACGGGTTTTGAAAATATGGCGCGCACGGGCGGGTAAATTACCCGACTATGTGTTATATCCAATGTGGGACGACGGACGGAAAAAAGCAGAATTAAAGCACGTAGAGGGACGCGAAACGGAATACAGTTTAGCAAAGGCCGCATTTAATTCCTACTACGGGTTACTTTGCAAACAGCCCGTTTATCAAAATTATTATTTTGATAACATCGTCACGGGTCGCGATTCATACGAAACGACCGAAACCGATGTATTAAATTATTTCGGCCGAAAACGTGATTATAAACACACCGTTGAAAACATGATTGAAAATTACCATGAACCCACAACGGATATGATAGAACCGCAAAAATACCTTGATTGCGTATCGAATTTTATATTATCGCCCTTTTGGGGGATATGGGTATGCGCGTTCGCCCGATTCAATCTTATGACTATGATTTATTACGTCGGTCAAGAATCAGACTGGATAACGAACGATACGATTTATTGCGACACCGATTCATTGTATTTTAAGAATCCCGAACGCCATAAACATTTATTTGATATATGGAATGAATACGCGGCTGAACGTGTCGCCCGTCGTTTACCGCCCGAATATATGTCAAGTTTGGGAACGTTAGGCAAGTTTGATAATATTGCAATGGACGATACTCACGATTATTCGGATACGTTTATCAACTTTAAAACGCTCGGTTCAAAACGATATATCAAGGAAATGCAAACGAAATACGGTAAAAAGATAAAAGCAACGGTCGCGGGTTTGCCAAAAGGCTGTATAGAAAACTTTTGCAAGCGCACGGGCGCGGATATATACCTCACGTTCGACAATCTGTTCGATTTTACCATATATTCCGACGATATGGCCGAACAAGAAAAAGTAAAATTAGGCCGAAAATACCACGACGAAAAAATGGTATTTTTCATAGCGGGCGAAAAGGTAGTTGAATATTCAAGCTGTACACTATATCCCACGACGTTTAAAATCAAAATGTCGGATATGTATTTAGCTTTTATCGACGATCTACAAACCACTATACACGGAGGTAAATATGCAAACACTCAAATATATTGATAACAATATCCAACTCGGTATTGCGTACGACTGGGATTTGATTTTTCGTGCATACCGCGCTTTAAAATGTCCCGACGATGTTTATAACCCCATACCCGCTATACGGTCAATGATTGACAATAACGTCAAATGGTATATCGGTATGAGTAAACGCCGAATCGGTAAAACAACGAATTTCCTGTTGATTGGTGCGATTATGTTTTGGGAATACGGAACGCGAACGTACTATATACGTCAGCGTGATGATATGACCGCGCCCCGAAATAGCAATAAACTGTTTGATACGATAAACGCGAACGGGTATATCGATAAGATAACGGACGGTATGTACAATTCGGTCAAATATGCCGCGAAACAATGGTTTTTCGTCAAACGCGACGAAAACGGCAATATCATTGACGAATGTATGACGCCGTTTTGCGTTATGCAATCCGTGCAAAGTGCAAACGACGTCAAGTCGGTATTAAACGACCCGTTCGGGGACTGGATAATATACGACGAATTTATCGGGTCAAACGTGTATCCTAATGAGTTTGTCGACTTTTTCAACCTTATTTCGACGATAAAGCGTTTACGCCAATCGACAATAATAAATCTGCTTGCTAATACTATCGATATGTACCATATCTACTTTAAGGAACTTTGTATCGCCGACAATGTGCAGAAAATGAGGGCGGGCGAAAAAGCTATTATAACAACTGATATGGGTACAAAAGTATACGTGGAACGAATAGAACAGCCCGCCGCGGCAAAAAGACAGGACGAAATTGACAAAGTATTATATTACGGTTTTCCAAATCCGAAATTGTCGGCCATTACGGGCGACGAATGGGCGGTCGGCTGTTTTCCGCATATCCCCGACGGGGAATACAAAATCGTTTTCCAAAAGCTGTATATCAAGTATTCGTCGAAATTGGTTCGGCTTGATATCGTCGAACATGAAACGCTCGGGGTATCTATTTTCGCGCACTGGGCGACCCGAACTTATGACGATAGTATGATACTTACCGCTGACGAACGAACCGACCCGCGATACATATTCAAAACGGGGCGCGGGCGTTTGGATATGCTGTTGCGTCGAATATTCAACGATAACCGCGTATATTACGCGACGAACGACGTCGGTATGTTTATCGAATCATATTTCGGTTACATACGCAAAATACGGCTTTATTAAGGGGTGATGTTATGTTGTTAGACGTATTGAAAACACATTGCGAACAGCTAAATTGTGACTGTATTTGTATAGCGACGGGGGAAATGTGTCCCTTATATGACACGGAAACGGCAAATTGCTTATTAGATAATATCCCCGCCGAATGGGATATTGACAAAATCAAAAAAGCGTTCGATAAACTCAAAATGTTTGATTATGTCTAAAACGCTTTAAAATGCGTTTTAAGGGCGGTCTAATTTTAGTAGTGTAATTATACTACTAAGTCATTAGACCGCCCTTAACGTTTAATTTTTCCCGTAAATTTTTGATATTATATTATGACGCCGCTTGCAAATGCCTTTTGAATCATTTGTTTTTCGGTTTCGGTCACATTCAGACCGTCGGTATTGATATTTGCGACTGTTAATCCCGATAAATTAAGCGTTTCAATCGTACCGTTCATTAGGCAAGCAAATCCGACCGTTTCGGCGTATTGATTTGCGTTGTATCTATCGTCCATGATAGGCCGATAGATAATCAATCTGCATTTGTGTTCAATGACCGTGCCCGCAATAGGCGAACCCGCCGATACTTGCTTATAGGGGACTTGCATATGTTTTACGTCATAATCGGCTTTTTGGTATGATAAATCTGCTTGTTGGAATCGGTTTATCGATTGCAGTAATCCCGCGCCCGCGCCTATCGCGCCCGCGACATTTTCGCCCATTAGTGCGCCCGCAAAACCGACCGACGAAACAAACCCGCCTAACATCGAATTTTCGGCATTTATTTCGGCCGATTTGCGGTTCATAACGGCGTTGATTCTTTGTGATTCCAAAGTTGCTTGTTGGATTCCCGACAAAGGAACGTCAACAGCACACGAACCCGATATAGACGTTATCACAAGCCCGTCGGCCGCTATATAAGCCGTACACGACCCCGTAATGTAGTCAATTATCATATGTACGTTAATATCGTGTCCGATAAATTCCGCGGGATTTATCGGAACAGTGCCGCAAAACGGGACTATCAATTCCGCGTGTGTATATGGTTCATAATCGCGAAAATCGCCAAAATGTGCATATAGTGCATTACGTGCCGCAACAGAAAAATTAAAATCAACTTTATCGAATGATTTTAAAAATGGTACACCCCTAACGTATTCATTTGAATAAGCCCCAAACTCTATCGGTTCAAACGCTGTACTATCGGTCAAATCAGCGGTCGGATATTTTCGCAACGATATGACACAATCAAGGGGATTGTTAGTCAAAAACGTTTGTATCGAATAATCAAGCGGGGGCATTGGTTCGGCCGCGGCCGCGTTTAGATTTAAAGCTGTTGATAAAGCCTTTGCTAACATCAATATGTTATCGCCCGTGGTCGCGTACATTTTATTACAATTAGCGATACGCCCTAATGTGTTGAATTCCGTTTCAGTATCATATATCGTGGGGTCGCCCGGGGGCAATGCGGGGTTATAAGGTGATTGCGTTGTATTTGCCCATCCCCAGTTTGGCGCGGTAGGGTTAGCCATACCGCGGGTATATTCACCGTGTGTATAACCGTTTTCGTCGACTATACCTAAACACATTTTATCGTTGACACACCTATACGTATCATTTCCCGCCGCGAACAAATCAGCGTACCCGTCGTCGTTTACGTCGCCGTCCGTAAAAAATACACCATATGCGGCCGCGCCTTGACGAAACCACTCAAAGTCGTCATCGTCATAAGTAATATACATCTGACGCTCATAGGTAGTACTTCCCGTGCCTTTGTGCTGTTGACCTTTGTGGACGCCTACAAACATCGGATACGTGCCGCTCGGCATGCCGCCCGTTGAGGGTGCACTGGGCCATTGGCCGATTAAGGTATCACGTTTATTACGGCCGAATAACGGCCATTGTATATAGTTATTACCGTCTCCGAACATAGTTGAGGGTGATAAAAGCTTGACGTTTGGCTCTAAAAATGTTACGTAATTAGGATTTATTTTTAAATTATACGTTAAATCGGGCATAATGCCGTCGGCTGGATTAAGAGTAAAAGCATACAAGCCATTTGTATTAACTCGAATACACATTTTAAGATATGCCTGATATATAGGGTGTGCGGCGCGCCAATCGGCCGACTGATTTTCATACCAATGGAGCGTAACGGGGTTATAATCATATTTTGTTGGTATATTATGTGAGTTAACAGTTGCATCACAATAATTGACGTATATTACGCCAAAAAATGTTCTTAGTCCTAAAGAACGCCAATACGCACAATCAAGTGCATGGTTGCGGCCTGTCCATGCATTAGTTACATCGCGATAATACGGTGATAGACACCAAATACCATTGCTTGGAACGCCTTGTGACGTTTTGAATGTGATATTTACAAATTCATTAGTCGGTATCGCATATTGCGATACGCTTCTGTATGATCTCATAGGCCTATCGCTGACAAAAGCAATTGCCGCGACTGCGTTCGGGTCGGTCTTAAAGCACGGGACGCCCTTTGTATCGCCCGCGGGACTGTCGTCAGATGGGCCGTAACATTCGATATTACACTGGGGCATATCGGAATTTTGTACGCCGATGTATGCGACGCTGTAATCGGGATAATCCACATTGAATTCAAACGGGCTGTTTTCTTTATAATAGGCCGCACGTAATGAGTATGTATATGTCGTTGCAACAGGGTCTACAAAGTCGGGGTTTACGTTGTTACGTATGAACGGTTCATACGTCTGAAAATCGGGGTCGGTAAGGTCGGCCGCCCCTGTTCTCACATTGTATCCCCAGTATTCAGCTAATGGTTCGCCCCATATTTCTGTATTAATATTCATGATATACCGCCCCCGTTTATTACGGTCACAAGATAGCATTTGTTATCAAGTATCCCGCTTGAAAAATATGGATTTTCGGCCGTTGTACTTGTTATCGATTCGCGGTTAGGCAATATCGGAAGTTTTTCGTCGGGTATATATGACGGTTTTCCGATACCGCCGTTTCGGGTCACGGTCAAAGAACAATTAGAAAAATTGTTTGCTAATACATCGACCTTGCAAGTTAAAACCATACGTCCCGCCGTATCAATTGAAACAGTGCAAAAATATTTTCGTGATAAAAACGTTGCGATAACATAATTTGCATTTAAAAACCGTGCGTCGTAGTCAATGACAAATACAGGGGATAACTGATTGATAGTTGATAACGGCGATACCGTCACCGAATCAATTATCGAATACGGGCGGTTTACTTTATTCGGGGGCGCGGTCGAATATCCGATACTTATAGCAAAGGCCATATATTGCACCCCCTTGCGTTGTCGTTATCAAAAAATGTGTATTCAGCCATAAAAGCCTTTATATAATTATCCGCGACGTTGTACCGTAATTGAAACGATATATCTTTTTCAAGTGTGGCGATTGCCGAATCCTTATAACCGTTTATGGTTTCAGTAGTCGAACCCGTTGTCGTTGTACTGCTTGAATCCGTACCGCCTAACGTGTTTTTTAATGTGTTTGTATTGGAATCAGAACCGCCGTGTGTAACTTTTTCGGAATCACGTAATTGACCGTCATATGTATTCGTTTGACGGGTTTCCGTTTTACCGTATGTGTTCGATATACCGCCGCTATTCGTGGACGTGCGGCCGTAGGTGTTTGTCGTCGCGTTCGTGATATTCGGCGTTAATGTTTTGGTTTCGCTGTACGAATATCGGGGGTCGTATTGTAGGTTTAAATCGTCGTATATTCGGCGGTATTCCGCGTCGTGTTTATTGCGAAATGCTAACCATAATTTTTCAATTCCCGCGCTTGCATTTGCAAGAGGACAAAGATAGGAACGTTCTTGATATTCGGTTTCAACAATCAGTGTTACAAATGTTTCGTCGAATATTGCGTCCGCGGATTGATTCGCGTATAGTGTATAGAGGACGGGAACGTTATTGATTCGTGATTTCCAATCGTCCCACACGTCGGATATTTTGATTATTTTTCCTTTGTAATCAGCCATTTTTATTCACCCTCTTTTGGTTCGGTCGGTTCGGTCGGTTCGGTCGGTTCGGTCGGTTCGGTCGGTTCGGGGTCGTCTATCGGGTCATTGATACGACCGTCGGGGTCGGTCGGCTCGTTTGGTTCGGTCGGTTCGGGGTCGGTCAGATAATCGCGATAGACTTTCTGCAAAATGGGATTCAATGTCACGGAAACATTAAGGCCGAACAAGTCGTTTATTTCCGTACACATTTTTTCACGCTGTTTAAGCTGTTGCAATGGATATAAAAGGGAATAGGAATCAAACCCATGTATTTCGCTGTTTGTTTGTTGTGCTAATTTCGCCGTAGTCTGAACCATATAACCGCGACGTAATAGAAAACGCTTTAAGACGTTATCGCGATACTGATTAAGGTACTGCAAACCGTCGATTTTGTCAACGTCGACTAAATCAAGGAATTTGTCGTCTTTGCGGATTGAATCATTCAAGTATTTTTCGAATGTAGTATCTATGTCACGGCTTGCAATCGCTGTTAAATCGCCCTTGATAATGGAATTGATAGCGGATTCGATAGCCGCTTTTTCTTTGTCATTTTCCGCGAACGGTAAACGACAAAAACGCGAAAAAATAACGTTGCATTGTTCTGATATATCGACTTGTGATAATATTTCGGCGGTAAACGGTATATCCATTTCGCGCGAACCTAAAACATTATTTTTTCCCACGACAATTGACTTGTTTTTGCCGTACCAATCGCCCGATATTTCGCCTATATCAGTCACGGCCGCGGTATATCCCTTTGGTAAATAGCCGTTGTAATCGTCATTGTATGAACCTACCGCGCAATATATTTCCCCGTCGTTATTATCAGCTTTACCGATTGCACAAGTGCCATTTATAAGCAAGTAAAATTCAAGAAATTCCGCGGGTATGGTATCGGGTAAACCGTCATATACAAATTGATTTATTTGCATTTCGAACAATTCACAAAGAATTCTATACAGGTTATTATCGTTTTTAAATTCCTGTATACGTTTTTCGTAACGTGTCATTTTATCACCTACTTTGAGTTATACCGAAAAACCCCGCGCGGGCGGGGTTATCGGTTAGGGGTTAGATTTATGGATTAGTTAAGGGTAAATGCTACAATTGGGAAATTGTCGTCGATAATGTAGTTAATGAGGATATGATGATAGGTATTCCATTTATCCTGTACGGCGGTATAGCTTGTTGTGATTTTCTTTTTATCAAGGGAAATACCCATTGCATAACGGTCATACAAACAGCCGATAATGTTTTCAAGCTGTATACCTGTTTCGCCCTCGGGAACGGTCAGACCGACCTTTGTGGCCGCGGCCGCTGTTAATGAGATAGTAGACAGTGTGGCAATGTCGAATTTATCGGTATTATCGGCCGCGATTGCTTGCCAACCCGATATTTTTTCATATTCACCAACGCCCAAAAGTTCCTCATTGTAAGTATTTGCACGAACGCCGAATTTTGCGCGATTACTGAATTTAGATAACAGTATCAAACGCGGGTCGTCGCTGAATGTTACGTGATTATGGTTATTATATGCCGCTGTATAGCGCTTAAATTCATCACGGGTATTTGCGATTGTTTCAAGAGCATATGCAACGAATGATTCGTTGTTAAGTGATTCTTTGCCCGTGGGAATCGCGTCCGCGCCGCTAAGATTATGGTCGGTATTGTAGCGGGTTACGAGCGGAATCTCATTATTTAAAGCTATTGCGCGGGCTATACCTGTACACACTGTAAACATTGCGCCGACCTCTGCACGTAGCTGAATTGTATTGTCAACAGATAACTTCATTGCAGAAATAAACTTGTTCAACTCTGCAAGGGAACGAACAGCCGTGAATAACTGTTCACGTACGGTCGACAATGCAATCATAAACGCTTTGCCCTCGTCATAGAATTTCGTTGTTACGGGCGGTTTAAATGTACCGTGTTCAAGTCCCGCAATACGTACAGCTTCCGTGTCGCCGCCTGTTGCGGTATAGTTAATAAAACCGTTTAACGGGTACATCTCATCGTCAAGGATATCAGATAAACCGACGATAACGTGTTCACGGAATCCGCCCCATTCATAAGTATCAACGAATAAAGACGGTAAAACCGCGGAATATGCGCGCGAATCAATACGCATTGTTGTAAGAACGTCCACAAGTGCACCGACAAAGATATCGGCCGCTTTATCGTAGTTTTCAAGAGATTTGCCTAATTCTGCTAATGCGGTCACGTCCGTTTCGGTAAGTTCGGGCGTTTCGGCGTCGTAATAGTTCGCGCCTATCAACTGCGATATGCCGCTTTTGGTTACGCTGATAACATCAACTAAGGTCATAACATTCACCTATCCTTTACAATTATTGCCCGTTCGGGCGGTTTTGGTTTTCATACTCTAAGTATATACAATAATCTTGTGTTTGTCAATAGTA
>JAEEHZ010000204.1 GCA_016281115.1 Clostridiaceae bacterium
GTTGAATCGCTTATTTGCTTTGCATTATGCACATACATGGGCAATGCTCCAAGGCTTATTGAAAGCACCAGCGCTGTTTTTGAAAAGAACCTGCCGAATACCTGTATAATACTGTCGGGGGTAAGGATAATGCTGATATTATTCATCCACAGCATAACAGCCGACATCATAACTGCAAAAAACACACCGTAAATTACAGCCTCCAGTGTGTATTTCATACCGAATATTTTGGTAAGCACGGTTTTTCCGTTGTGACTTATCAGAGGATTTACCGCCGCGAACAATATAATAAACATAAAACAGGCACCAAGCTTTTTTATACTCTTTTTAAAGCCCTCATATAAAAGCATTACACAAGCCGCCGAAGCAAACGACATAACGCTTATAAACGCTTCGGCGTTGATTGCAGAAACCACCGCGATTCCGGAAAACACAAACAACGCCGTACAGGAATTATATTTATATATCCCTTTTTTCATCCCACAGGCTCAAACTCGGTGCTGTTTTCAACTGTTTCGCCGTCCGGTACAACCTCGCCGTCGGGTACAGCCTCTCCGTCAGGCACTATCTCACCGTCAGACAAAGTCTGTCCGTCAGGCACTACCTCGTTATCCGTTGTTATTACGTCCGGTACAACCTCATTATCGGGTACTACCTCATTCTCCATATCGTCTACCGAACTTGTAAAATAGTACCAGTTTACAATATCGCCCTCGTTTAAAATAACGTTGTCACAGCTAAGCGTGGGGCTTTGCTCGTTTATTGAATACATCCACGCGCCTACGTCTGTTATATCACCTGCCGCGAGACCGCCTATTGACGTAACGTATGTATAGGATATTTCATCATATACGCTTGTATTTGTTTCAAGTTCAATATTTTCCTTTTCACATATTGCTTTTGTACACTCGAGCAGATTCGTACCCGATACAAATTTATATTCTTTTTCTTCAAGCAAAAAGCCGTCTTTTCCTACTTTTGAATCATCAGGCACCATTATTGCAAATCTTATACTGATGCCGCCGTCGTCAAAAACGCTTTTGTTTATCTCTTCAGTGTTATTGCAGCCGCAAAAAGCCGATATAAGCATAATAACCGCCGCTGCAAAAGATATAATTTTTTTCATAAAACTCACTCCGTAATAAATTTATTCTCAAATATTTAACGACAACGAGGCTGTCAAACTAAATGACAGCCTCATTATTATTTATTTGCTAAGTTCTTCTTTTATAACCTTTTCTATATTGCTTTGGCACAAACCGAAGATCTCAAGAAGCTCTTTGGCAGGTCCCGAATATCCAAACCTGTCCTCTACACCTAACTTTTTAACAGGAACAGGATATTCTTCAGCAAGCACCGAGCAAACCGCGTCTCCTAAGCCGCCCATAACATTGTGTTCTTCAACGGTTATTATTCTGCCCGTCTCTTTAGCGGCTTTAATGATTATATCTTTGTCTAACGGCTTTATTGTGTGAATATTTATAAGGCGTGCGTTTATGCCTTCTTTTTCAAGGCTTTTTACCGCTTTGAGTGCCTCGCTTACACAAAGTCCGGTAGCAATAACGGTAATGTCGTTGCCTTCATGAAGAGTAATACCTTTACCCAGTTCAAACTTATAGCCGTTGTCTGGGTCGTTAAAGCTTTCTACGGCCAATCTTCCCAATCTCAAATAAACGGGCTCTTTTATCTCTGCCGCGGCCTTTACTGCCTCTATCATTTCATAGTGGTCTGCAGGGTTTATTATAACCATATTAGGAACTGTCCTCATTAAGCCGATATCTTCACAGCACTGGTGAGTCGCGCCGTCCTCGCCTACCGAGATTCCTGCGTGCGAACCTACTATCTTAACATTAAGGTGAGGGTAAGCCACGCTGTTTCTTACTTGCTCAAATGCGCGTCCTGCCGCAAACATTGCAAATGTTGCACAAAACGGGATCTTTCCGCACGTGGCAAGTCCTGCCGAAACGCCTACCATATTGCTTTCCGCTATACCGCAGTCAATAAACCTGTCGGGAAATTCCTTTTTAAATATACTCGTTTTTGTTGCCGCCGCCAAATCCGCGTCAAGCACAACAATATCGGGATTTTCTCTTGCTGCCATTGTTACAGCCAAGCCAAAGCTTTCGCGCGTCGCCTTTTTGATCATTTCTGCCATATCACTCTGCCTCCAATCCCGTTAACATTTCGTTAAGTTCTTTTATCGCTGTTGCGTATTGTTCATCGTTCGGTGCTGCACCGTGCCAACCCACCTGATTCTCCATAAACGATACGCCCTTACCTTTTGTTGTTTTCGCAATAATTGCCGAGGGCTTTGCCTTTGTTGCTCTTGCCTTTGCAAAAGCTTCGTCTATCTCTTCAAAAGAGTGTCCGTCTATCTTAAACACCTCAAAGCCGAAAGCCTCAAGCTTTTTGTCAAGGGGTTCTATTCCGCCTACCTCCTCAACAGGTCCGTCTATCTGAAGCCCGTTGCAGTCAACTATAACACAAAGGTTATCAAGCTTGTGGTGAGCAGCAAACATGCAGGCCTCCCAAACCTGACCTTCTTCACATTCTCCGTCGCCGAGCAGAGTATAAACACGGTAAGCTTTGTTATCCATCTTACCTGCCATTGCCATACCGCAGGCTGCAGATATTCCCTGCCCGAGAGAGCCGCTGCTCATATCTATGCCGGGCGTACCTTTCATATCGGGATGTCCCTGAAGCATAGCGCCCACTTTTCTCAATTTCTTAAGCTCACTACTGTCAAAATATCCACGAAGCGCCAGCACGGAGTAAAGCCCCGGGCAAGTATGGCCCTTGGAAAGCACAAATCTGTCGCGGTCGGGGTCGCGCGGGTTTTGCGGATCTATATTCATTTCTTTGAAATAAAGATATGTGTAAATATCCGCTGCCGAAAGCGAACCGCCGGGATGTCCCGATCTTGCATTATACACTCCTTCTATAATTCCTAATCTAACCTTGCAGGCAAGTTGCTGCAATAATTTTTTCTCAGACTCGTTCATAGTTCTCCTCCCGCATCTCACAATAATTCGCCTAATATAATATCATACGAAATTTGCTTTAATTTTCCATAATAGAAAAATAACTTATATTTTAAATAAAACTGTTAAAAGCAATTTGCAGTTTTTGTAAAATATATAACAATGAATCCGAATAATAATAATTATCGAATTTTTTTCTTGAATTAACAGTCCAAAGGTGCTAAAATAATTAGCGCTTTACAAAAGATTGTTACAGAAAGGGCGGTCGCTTTGCTGCTTGCAATAGATGTAGGAAATACAAATATTAAGCTCGGTATTTTTAACGGTGAAAAACTTGAAATGCAGGCAAGGCTTTCTACCGACAAAACAAAGACCTTTGACCAATACGCCTTAGAGTTTAAGGCGATACTGTACATTTATAATTTCAATTGTTCCGACATAAATAATTCTGTGCTGAGTTGTGTTGTTCCGCA
>JAEEHZ010000205.1 GCA_016281115.1 Clostridiaceae bacterium
AACAATATGCAGAAAATGGTGCTGTCGGAGCAGGAAGAAGCGTCTCCCGCACAGGCATTTATGATATACCCCACAGAATACGGATATTACATTCGCCCCGAATCATCAATAAAGACGGGCAGAGTGGTAAATGCAGCTGCAGCAAAGATAAAAACAGGTGTGTTTGTTAATATATTCGATATAGATTATGACACTACGATGATGTGGTGCTTCAGCACTTCCGAACAAGGGTATATTATACACAATGCATCAAACAAAAAATGTATGATGACCGTCAACAAAGCCGGAGACATCTTTGTTACAAATAATATTGAGAACCCCAAAATATACTGGGAACTTGAAAGAACAACAGGCACAACGGCTGTCGTATCTTATCCCGGGTTTGATAAATATACAGACACCACCGCAGTTGTAAATGCCCGGATATTTAATCCCGGCAACAAATCAATAAGCAAATACGGAGTAACGCTTTTTGATTCTGAGGGAAGTAAAATAAAATCCTACGGAAAATCAACCGATACCGATATTGCCTGTATAGATGTAAAATTCGACCTTGCAAAGGTGCTTAAAACAAAGCTTAAGTCGAACACCGAGTATAAATGCTCGTTTTATGCCGTTATAGACGGCGAAAAATACACTTCGGGCAAAAAACCTTTTAAAACGGATAAGGAATACCGTAAGGTGCTGGCTTACGGTATAGATGTTTCAAGCTGGCAGGGCAGTGTTGATTGGAAAAAGGTAGCGGAAGATGATATTGACTTTGCTATTTTGCGCGCAGGTTTTACAGACGGCATAGACAACCGCTTTGAGGAATATTATGAAAAAGCCCGTGAGGCAGGGCTTGATCTCGGTTGCTATTTTTACACTTACGCCACAAGCGTGAGCCAATCAATAAAAGACGCACAAAGCCTTTTAAAGCAGCTTGAGGGCAAACGCTTCGAGTACCCCATCTACATTGACATAGAAGATTCAAACCAGTTGAAAATAAATGAAAGACAAAGAACTGAGATTTGCATTGCGTTTATGAACACACTTGCGGAGGCAGGGTATTATGTAGGCACATATTCTTCGCTTTATTGGTACAATCATATGCTTGACAAACAGCAAATTGCCGAAAACGGAGAAATATGGCTTGCCCACTGGACTGAACACACAAATGCGGTCGATACTTATTTCGGCTTATGGCAGTATACGTCAAAGGGCTCTGTCAGCGGAATAAAAGGAAATGTAGATATGGATGTTGCCTATGTTGATTACCCGTCTATTATAAAAGCAAATAATAAAAACGGATATTACAGTGAGCTTTTCGGCGACGCCGACGGCGACGGCAAAATAACTATGCAGGATATTACGCTTGTTCAAAGATATATAGCATTTACAGACGTTTTTGAAAACGGAAATGCTCAAGATAAATATAAGTATGATGCCGATAACAACGGCGAAATAGGAATGTCGGATATTGTGTTACTTCAGCTAACTGTTGCGGGTTTAAAACAATAACAAAAATAATTATGAAAAATAATTAAAAGCTATTGACAATAAACGCTTTGCTGTGCTAAAATACACGGGTACGTGAAGCCGTCAATACCATTGACGCGGATCATGCCCGGCAATTTGCCGAGAATGAAGCTGACATTCCTCTGCAAAAAGCAAGAATGTCTGAAATAATGGAGGAATTTTAAATGGACGCATTAAAAACAATTGCAGCAAGCTCATTAAAAGAGAGCGTGCCTTCCTTTAACATTGGTGACACAGTTAAAGTAAGCGTTAACATTCGCGAAGGCGACAGAGAGAGAATACAAATGTTCGAGGGTACCGTTATTGCCAAAAAGTGCAGCGGCGTTGCCGAGACCTTTACAGTAAGACGTGTTTCTTACGGCGTTGGTGTAGAGAGAGTATTCCCGCTTCATTCACCCAATGTTAAAGACGTTCAGGTAATCAGAAGAGGTCGTGTGCGCAGAGCTAAGCTTTATTACCTTCGCGGCAGACAAGGTAAAGCAGCTAAGGTTAAAGAGCAGCTTCGCTAATAGTGAGCAAACAAAGGGGACATTTTTGAGTGTCCCCTTTTTTACCATCATTTATGGGTCATGTTTTATAATAATATTTGCGATTATTAGGGTATTGCCTTTTGTAATTTGCGTTTTTGGTCAGGAGGGGTGTACCGTTGAAAAGATTAAGCGCGGATATTTTACAACAGAATACAGAATATAACGGCAGACCGCTCAGAAAGAGAAAAGTCAACAAGAACGCCGTTTCTGCATTGTTTGATTGGATGCAGGCAGGGGCAGTTGCGATAATTGCCGTTGTATTGATAATGACATTTGTGGTAAGGATAGTTGACGTTTCGGGTGAGTCGATGATGAACACGCTTTTAAACGGTGACAAGGTAATGGTGTATTCTTTAATGTATACGCCAAAGCAGGGCGATATTGTTATAGTAAGCCACGCAGAAAAATATGACGAGCCCATCGTTAAGCGAGTAATTGCCACAGAGGGTCAAACAATAGATATAGATTATACTTCGGGCAAGGTGTATGTAGACGGCAATGAAATATATGAGCCTTATTTGACTTATAATATAGAGGGACTGCGTGTTGGGTATGACGACGTAAGCTTTCCTTGCGTGGTGCCCCAAAATGCCGTTTTTGTGCTCGGGGATAACAGGCCTGTTTCACTTGACAGCCGAACAAGCGTAATAGGATTTATCAGCTGCGACGATATTATAGGAAAAGCAGTATTTGTTGTATATCCATTCGGCAGAGCAGGCATTGTAAAATAATATGAGAGTTATGGATTAGGGGTTTGGCTATTATGAAAAAAGACGAATACACAGATATTTCAATTGGAAAAGATATACAGTCGGGCAGGATCGGTGCAGATGACTCCGCCGAAGAAAAATTTGATGAAAGCTACGAGCAGCCCCTTGAGGAAAAGAAGGAAAAGCGTGCCGCGGTCACCGTTTTCGAGTGGATACAGTCTATGATCAACGCTACCGTAGTCGTTGTTTTGATCTTTACTTTTTTGGTAAGGGTGATAAATGTTGACGGAACATCCATGATGAACACGTTGATAAACGGCGACAAGCTGCTTGTAACAAGCTATTCTCAGGATTACAGCTACGGAGACATAGTTATAATAAGCCGCGGGACCGAGCTTGAAAAAATTCTTGTTAAGCGCGTTATCGCAACCGAGGGTCAGATTGTGGATATAAATACCCATACAGGAAAAGTAACGGTGGATAATGTTGTCATAGACGACCAAAAGTTTACAAAAGACGGCTTGGGCACATTTAATATAGCGGATGTTGAATTTCCCGTTACGGTACCAAAGGGAATGGTGTTTGTAATGGGCGACAACAGAGCGGTCTCCAAAGACAGCCGCGACAGCGAAGTGGGATTTATTGATATCAACAATATAATCGGCAAAGCAAAGCTTATAATACTTCCGTCTGATGAGACGGAGGAAAAGCTGAATGTGGACAGATGGAGCCGTTTTGGCTTTATAGAATAGAATATTTATTGTCAAAGAGAAAGCAAGTGGTTTATGTGATCACTTGCTTTTGTGTTTGCGGAGTTGTTATTGTACCTTTGATGCAGAGCGCGAACGAACACTGTTCACCGCTGCAAAATGATTTCGCCTTGAAGAGCTAAAAAATGATACAATAAGCTTGCCGAGAACAAAGCAGGGGGATCTCGTCCACCCAGTGGGGGGCTGCTAAGCCCCCCGGGTGGTCGCGAAAGGGGTTTCCAAAGGGGGAAACAGCCGACGGGTTTCCCCCTTTGGTGTCCTTTGCCTACTTTCTCACATGGGAAAGTAGGTGCCTGCCCGGCATTAGGGCAAAACAGAGGGTCAGGTAAAACTTTCTGACTTTAAAACTATTAATTGTGAAAAATACTTCTTATACTCACGGAATATTGAATAATAATCATAATTCTAACGCTAATACACAAACCTTATAATTGGTTGAAAACAACTTGCATTTGTGCTAAAATACAAGAAAACCATATGGCAAGGCAATTCTTCAGAGGTGATAATTTATATGAACAGCATTTTACAGATCAAAGACTTAACCAAATATTACGGAAAAACTTTGGGGGTAAAAAATATAAATTTAGAGCTGAAAAAAGGCGAGATATTCGGGTTTATCGGACCAAACGGCGCTGGAAAATCAACCACGATAAGATCTGTGCTTAATCTGATAAACAAAACCTCGGGCGAAGTTCTTTTTGAAGGAAAAACGTTTGAGAAAAACAATACAGATGCTAAAAGCCAAATAGGATATTTGCCAAGCGAAATAAACCTTTATGATGATCTGACCGTAAAACAAATGCTCGACCTTCACGAAAAGTTTTTCGATAAAGATATCTCCGAAAGAAGAAAAGAGCTGGCAGAAAGACTAAAGCTTGACGAAACAAAGAAAACAGAAGAATTGTCTTTGGGTAATCTGAAAAAATTGGGCATCGTTTTGGCTTTTATGCACGAGCCGAAGCTTTTAATACTCGACGAGCCCACAAGCGGCTTGGACCCAATAATCCAGCAGGAATTTTTTAACCTTTTGTCGGAAGAAAAGCAAAGGGGAACAACCGTTTTTTATTCGACTCATATATTAAGTGAAATATCAAAAATATGCGACAGGGTAGGCATAATCAAATCCGGAAGGCTTTTAAAGGTAGAGCCTGTGAAAGAGTTAATGGATAAAAGCCTTTCCTATGTTACCGTGACTTCAAAGAACTGCGATGAAATAATCAAAGATCTGAATGTTGAGCCGACGCTGAGTGAAGATAACACGGCGGTTTTCAAAAACATTGCCGACGTTGACACATTGGTGAAAACACTCGCAAAATACAAGATTGATAAGCTTTATATAGAACAGGCGTCGCTTGAGGATATATTCCTGCATTATTATGAACAGGAGGGATAAAAATGCTTAAAAGAGAATTAAAAGTTAATTTTAAAGGCTTTTTGATATGGTCAGGCGTCACGATTCTGATGTTTTTGGTTGTGTTTTTGATATATCCCTCTATTATAAGCGGACCCGAGGCGGATTCTATAAATGAAATGATGAAAATGTTCCCTCCCGAATTGCTGAAATCGTTTAATATGGACCTCGCCTCAATAGACAGCGCATACGGGTGGCTTAAATCGGAAGGATTTGTGTTTATTCTGCTTATTATCGGGTGTTACGCGGGAATAACAGGCTCAAATATCCTGCTCAAAGAAGAAAGCGACAAAACAATAGAATATTTGGGCGTTATGCCGATAAAAAGAACAAGCATCGTTTTACAAAAGAGCCTTGCGGGTATTGTTTATATTATAGGTATTACAGCGGCTGTCGGTATTTTTAATTTTATCGGACTTGATTTAAGCGGCGATTTTGATAAAACACAGTATATTTTTCTTAGCCTGACTCCGCTTTTGTCCTGCATACCGGTTTTCTTTGTATGTATGTTTTTATCGACATTTGCACATAAAACGAAAAAAATGCTTGGAATAAGCTTAGGCTTAGTCATACTCGGTTATGTGTTCAATGCGCTTTCTTCGTTATCGGAAAGTACCGAATATTTAAAGTATTTCTCCGTTTTCACGCTTGCAGACATAAGAAATGTTATTATAAATGTTTCCGTAGATCCGTCGATGATATTTATAAGCCTGCTTATTGACGCGGCGTTTTTATGCTTTACGATAATCAGGTATAATAAAAAAGAATTAGTGTAATCGGTATTAAAAAAGCGCTGTTATGAACAGAACTTAATTTAATAAACAAAGGAAAGGAAACTATGGAAAGAATAAGAAAAATATTCGGCGGAATAGATCTGTCGTGGAAAAAAGTGATCATATGGGCAGTTGCCGCGGGAGTGTATACGGCGATTATGGCTATGCTCCCAATAGCCGAAGATACATCTTTTGTAGACTTAACGGTAACGTTTGAAGTGTGGATATTATTCGGTATAATTATTATTATGAACAGCAGATCGCCTGTCGATTCTGCGCTGAAATGCGTTGTTTTCTTTTTGATAAGCCAGCCGCTTGTATATCTTATTCAGGATTTGATAAATCAAAGCAGTTTGTTTATAACGTATTACAGATATTGGTTTATGTGGACTGTTGCGACTGTCCCCATGGGTTTTATCGGCCATTATATGAAAAAGGATAAATGGTGGGGATTGCTTATTTTGACTCCGATACTCATTTTACTTGGGACTCAGTTTTCCGCATATTTATCAAAAACAATGTTTTCGTTTCCGAGACATTTGCTTACGACACTATTTTGCATAATAACTTTGATAATATATCCGTTGTGCATTTTTAAAAACAAAATTAACAAAATCATAGGAACAGTGATAAGCGGTTTAATAATTACGATAATGACCGTGTTGTGTCTTTTGAACCCGCCTGTATACAGTACCGATATTCTGGCAGACGGAGAAGATTATAGCTTTGACGATACATACACAGTATATCTTACGGACGAGAGCTTTGGAGAACTGAACATAATATACGAAGAAGCAATAGAATCGTATATGGTGCACGCCGAATTTAAAAAAGCGGGAAAAACCGAATTTGTATTGGAATCTCCAAACGGAGAAAAAACAACATTTGAAATTGATATAAAAAGAGATACTTATGACGTAGTTGAAAAAAATAATTAGAACTGTAATTTCGTAAGGAGGAAGTCTATGAAAAAAAGAATAACAGCTGTATTTGCGGTAATTGCCGTATGCTGTGCCGTTATCAGCATTGCCTATGGCTGCGCAAAGAAGAAGAGTGATTCAGCGTATTTAACGGGGCAAGATCATTTATACGATATAGCAATAGATTATTTAAGAGAAGAATATATGAAGGAAGAAGAATCGGAAAAAGAAAATTGGGAACCCGAATTAGAAGATTATCAGGTGTTCTTCGACTATAAAGGATTTGGTATTTCACAGGAAAATAATAAAAAATATGCTTATATGTGGGTATTGGAAGAAGCGTATTATGTTGTAAACGGCGATTATCATCCGGGACCGGGAAGCTCAATGCCGTATAAGTTTGAATTTGAAGACGATAAGGTAGTAAATTATGAAGTTCCTATGGACGGGACTTATTACGCATCATCAATAAAAGAAATGTTCCCCGATGATATAGAAGATGATATATTGAATTACAAACCTTGGGAAGAATTAAGTGTTGATGATAAAGTTAAAGAATACTATTCGTATCTGGATTCCTCCGAAGATGATACAAACTGATAAAAATACAAAATCACAAATAACATAATATTATAATTTACAAAGCAAGTGGTTGAAAAATCACTTGCTTTTGTGTTAAAATACAAAAGCATTGTTAAAATAAGGAAGTGAAACAGATGCCAAGAGAGCGTAGGAATGATAAAGAAAAGAATACAAAAGAAAGCTCTGCGCCTTCGGTCATATCGTGGTTCCCCGGTCATATGACAAAAGCGCGCCGCAAAATAGAGGCAAGCTTAAAGCTTGTTGACGCTGTGTGCGAGGTTGTGGACGCGCGTGTGCCGCAAAGCAGCCGCAACCCCGAGCTTGACAAAATAATACAGCGCAAGCCGAGAATAATAGTGCTTAATAAATGCGATATGGCAGACCCGAAAAAGACAGAACAATGGATAAACTATTATAAATCCCAAGGGATAACTGCGATTGCCGTAGACTGCAAAAGCGGCAGAGGTGTAAATGCGTTTTCGGGCGTTGTTAAAGGTGTTTTCGCGGATAAAATAAAGCAGTGGGCAGAAAAGGGTATGATAGGCAGAACGATAAGAGTTATGGTCGTGGGCATACCCAATGTGGGCAAATCGTCTTTTATAAACAAGCTGACAAAGCGCACGGCGGCAAAGGCGGAGGACCGCCCCGGTGTAACAAGAGGCAACCAATGGTTTACTGTTGACAAAACGCTTGACATTCTCGACACTCCCGGTGTGCTGTGGCCAAAATTCGAAGACCCCGGAGTGGGGGAGAAATTAGCGTTTACGGGCGCAGTAAAGGATGAAGTTGTAGATACGGAAGAATTGGCGTCCAACCTTCTTTATTATCTCAGAGACAATTACCCCCAAAGCATAATTGACAGATATAAAATAGATACCGATATATCCGAATTGAAAGGGTATGAGATATTAGAGCTTGTCGGCAAAAAACGCGGTATGCTCATAAGAGGCGGAGAAACAGATACCCTGCGTGCTTCCGCCACGGTGCTTGATGAGTTCAGAGCGGCAAAACTGGGGCGTATCACACTGGAAGGAGTACCTTCTGATGATTGATGATATCGACAGACTGCATTATGAAAAACTGCTTAACGAACAGGGTTTTTCTCTTATATGCGGAATAGACGAAGCAGGCAGAGGCCCTTTAGCAGGTCCCGTGTGCGCGGCGGCTGTTATATTGCCTAACGGTTTGATAATACCGGGAGTAAACGACTCGAAAAAACTCACCGAAAAAAAGAGAGAACAGTTATTCGATGCAATAATAGACAACGCCGTAGCGTATTCAATAGCATTCGCAACTGTGGAAGAAATAGAAGAAATGAATATATTAAACGCCACAATGCTTGCGATGAAACGCGCCTGCGAAGGTCTTGACCCCAAGCCTGATTTTGCCATAATAGACGGCAACAAAACACCGAAGCTTGATTGCCCTGCTTATTCGATTGTTAAAGGCGACAGCCTGTCGCAGAGCATAGCGGCGGCGTCGATTTTGGCAAAAGTGAGCAGAGACAGGCTCATAACCAAAGCCGCAGAGCAGTATCCGCAATATTTCTTTGAAAAGCATAAGGGTTACGGGACTGCTTTACACACCGAAATGATACAAAAATACGGTCCCTGCCCCATACACAGAAAGAGCTTCCTTAAAAAAATACTAAAGGAAAATAAATAATGGCGCATAATAACAAAGTGGGCGCCGCAGGAGAAAGCTTTGCGGCGCAATACCTGAGAGAACGGGGCTATAAAATACTTGAGCGCAATTATCATGAAAAAATGGGCGAGCTAGACATAATAGCCCAAAAGGACGGATTTATTGTGTTTGCGGAGGTCAAAACGCGCAAACAAAACAGTATGTGTTCGGGATTGGAAGCCGTTGATTTAAGAAAACAAAAAAAGATAACAAAAACCGCACTTATGTATATCGTTAAAAACAATATAACCTTGCAGCCGCGGTTTGATGTTATAGAAATCTATACGGGAACGCAGGATGAATTTTCGGTGAACCACATAGAAAACGCAATTGCGCTTGAGAGCGATGAGCTGTTTTGATACGGAGGTAAAATATGTTATACAATAGTACGTTAAATAAAGAGAAAAAAATAACTGCCGCTGAGGCGATCGCAGTGGGAATAGCACCCGACGGGGGGCTGTTCGTTCCCTGTGAATTTCCCGCCGTAAGTCAAACAGAGCTAAATGATATGCTTTTAATGAAATATACCGAAAGAGCAGAGCTTATTTTTTCGAAATATCTTACGGATTTCTCCGCAGATGAAATAAAAGAATGTGTGGAAAAAGCGTACACAAAAGAAAAATTCGGCGGCGAAACTCCCGCCCCTATCTCATGTTGCTCATATAACGAAAACGATATAAATATACTTGAGCTTTGGCACGGACCGACAGCGGCGTTTAAAGATATGGCGCTGCAAATACTTCCGCACTTCCTTACAAAATCAATAAAAAAAACAGGCTCAAATAACAAAGTAGTAATACTTGTCGCAACATCGGGAGACACCGGAAAGGCGGCGCTGGAGGGCTTTAAAGATGTAGACGGTACGGGGATAATCGTGTTTTATCCCGAAAACGGTGTAAGCCCCATGCAAAAACGCCAAATGTGTACCCAAGAGGGAAATAACGTTTCTGTTTGCGCGATCAAAGGCAATTTTGACGACGCCCAAACGGGTGTTAAAGCTATT
>JAEEHZ010000206.1 GCA_016281115.1 Clostridiaceae bacterium
CACATCAAACAAGACTGGGATGTAATGATGGGCGTAGGCGACATTACGAAGTATGTAGGTAATGTGCTTGCCGTTGTTGCGTCAACAAAGCAGGAATCTTTACAGGAGATCTGCGACCTTATAGAAGTAGATTATACAGAGCTTAAGCCTCTCACAAGCCCTTACGAAGCATTAAAGGGTGACGCACCTCTTATCCACCCTGACGGCAACATTATGAGCCGCGCCAATCTTGTAAGAGGAAATGCAGACGAGGCTATCAAGAATTCTAAATATGTAGTTACACGCAAGTATAAGACATCATGGCAGGAACACGGCTTTATGGAGCCTGAGTGCTGTGTGGCAATTCCCGAAGGTGACGACGGCTTGCTGTTATACACCACAAGCCAGTCTATATATGACGTTCAGCGTGAATGTTCAAAAATGCTTGGCTTACCGCCTGAAAAGGTACATTGCCGCGCTCCTTTGGTAGGCGGCGGCTTCGGCGGCAAAGAAGATATGAGCGTTCAGCCCTATGCCGCTTTGATGGCTTGGGTAACTAAAAAGCCCGTAAAAGTAAAGTACAGCAGACAGGAATCTCTTGATTACCATGTAAAACGCCATCCGATGGAAATGGAATTTACAACTGCCTGCGATGAAAACGGAATACTCACAGGTATGAAGGGCGTTATAATAGCTGATACAGGCGCATACGCATCTCTGGGCGGACCTGTTCTTCACCGTGCCTGCACTCACGCGGCAGGACCTTACAACTATCAGAATATTGATATTTTCGGAATGTCCGTTTACACAAACAATGTTGTATCGGGCGCTTACAGAGGTTTTGGCGTTACACAAAGCTGCTTTGCAACAGAAATGAACATAAATCTGCTTGCCGAAATGGTAGGAATTGACCCGTGGGAATTCAGACGTCGCAACGCAATCAAGCCCGGTGACGTTCTTCCCAACGGACAGACAGCAGACCCCAATACAAATATGGTTGCCTGCTTAGAGGCTGTAAAAGATGTTTATTACGCAAATCCTTATGCCGGTATTGCCTGCGGATTTAAGAATTCGGGCACGGGCATGGGCAAAAAGGATATAGGCAGAGTGCTCTTATCCGTAGAAAACGGCAAAATACATATCAGAACATCAGCCTCCTGTATGGGACAGGGCATCGGTCAGATGGTGCTTACGGAGATATGCCATGTAACAGAGCTTGATCCCTCAGTTTTCGTATTTGAAAACGCCGACACCGTTCGTACACCGGATGCGGGCACGTCCACAGCATCCCGTCAGACCGTTATGACAGGCGAAGCGGCACGCAGAGTAGGCGAAAAGCTTAAAAATGCACTTGACGGCGGCAAGACGATAGCCGATCTGGAAGGTCAGGAATTCTTTGGTGAATATTCCGCAAAGACCGATCCGCTTGGCGCTATCAAAGAAAACCCCATAAGCCACGTTTCATATTCTTATGGTACGCAGGTAATTATACTTGACGATAACGGCAAGATCAAAAAAGCTGTATCGGCATTTGATGTGGGAACACCCGTTAACATTCAGTCTGTTGAAGGACAGATAGAAGGCGGAATGGTAATGGGTATAGGCTACGGCGTTACGGAGAAATTTGAATGCGTAGACGGCTACCCAAAGAGCAAGTTTGGTACAATAGGATTTATGCGCGCTGATGCTGCACCTGAGCTTGAGGTAATACTATGCGTACCCGAAGAAAAGGATAAACTCCCCTTCTCTTTAGGCGCAAAGGGCTGCGGTGAGCTTTGTATGATTCCGACTGCTCCCGCCTGCGCTCACGCATATTACCGTTATGACGGAAAGTTCCGTCAGCAGCTGCCGCTTGACGACACACCGTATCGCAAAAAGAAATAATAGAATAGCTCAAATATAAATTTAACCGAGTTGCCTTATTAAGACAGCTCGGTTTCTTTTATTTGCATAGTATAATTCAGCTAATAAAAAGCTTTGCATAAAATGCTGTTTCATTTTGTTTTGCGACTATTTCAGCCGCATTTAAACAATCCGGGAAAGCTTCAGATCGCTGATTCTCATTTGATTCGATTTGCTCAAGACAATTACCCACGCATATATACGGCATAGCGCACGGGAGAATAACCGTCATTTTTTTAGCGCTTTCATAACAAGCCCTGAAATACGCTCCGAGCTCTTTGCCGTAAAGACCGGATACATCACCTCTGCAAATACAGCCCCTTACAGATATAAATTTAAGCTTTTTTATTTCTTTTGATAAATCAGGTAAGTCTTTTATACGAAAGCCCCTTGCAAAGCCGTTGTCAAATCCGTCAGGTATGAGTATCAGCCCAACTTTTTCAAGCAACCCGTCGGTGTGACATTTCAAGGCGAGATCGTTAATTATTTTAAGTTCATCCAAACTGCCTGCAACCGGTCTGCATTTTGTGATGATATTATTTATATTTTCTTTTTCTTCAAAAGTATAAAATATATTTTCACATGTATATCCCAATTCGACTGCATGTAAGACTTCATCAGCCGTATGCGCTTCTACACCGCGATTGCTGTAATACTTATTTGGGCATTTTAATATTCGCTGATACCGCGAAAGAAAAAGTGTATTTTGATTATCCATAAGCTCCACCCCGTTATTTTATCAAGGCAATGATACCATATTTGCAAAGGGTTGTAAATGTTTAATGCAATCGATCGCAGTAAATTGGGGAATGACTTTTTTAATGTGGTATTTTTTTATCATTTGCTTAAATCAAGCGCTCTTTCTGCCCCAATTTTGAGAAAGAATTGTCTGACGTTGACAGACTGAATAATTTATTTTGTATAGTGCAGAGTTATGATCCATCTTGATTTTAAATAATCTTGCAAAGATTCTCTTTCAATTGGAGATGTTTCGTTGTTGCTGCTGTTATAAATGATAAATCTGTTTTTTAACGAGTCCCATTTAACAGTAATATAGTGGGCGCCTCTTGAATGCGCGTAAAACAGAACAGCAACCTTTGCTTCTTTGATTTTGCTGTCTATTTTTGATTTATCCGGAAAATACTCCGATGTCACTTTGATGCCCCGGCGCTTTATGAAACGTGATACCGAATTCGGCGTTATTCCAAACATTCCTCCTGCAATTACTCCCCGGTTCTCTAAATAATCAACTATAAAACTTGGGTGTACAGTTATATTCAGAATGTTCAAATAATTATATGCTGCTATCCAACCGCAACCGTTATAGTTACCTTTCCAAAATCCCATTCTCACTTTTGCTGCGTTGCCTTTTCCCTGACCGTTTATTAAGCCTGAAAAATTCAGATTTTTATTTTTAGAATAATTATAAACGGATTTTATTGCAACGGCTGTTTTAAAAACGATATATAATCCGACAAGTATTGCAATGACATAAATAAAAATACAACCGTCGGCGGTGCTTAATGATTGTTCCGTGATTTGTTTTTTTGCTGCAAAATTAATGCTGTGACCGGCATAACTGTCAACGGCGGAAATGGTGTCATTCCTTACACTGCGACCAATGAATAGCAAAGTGAGAATATCACATACAGACCGAAAATTCGTATTGTTATCAATAAAAGTCATATATTGTTCATCTCCCTTAATGTCGGTTATCCGGAAGCGCTTATATTAAACCGCAAGACCTAACATACAAATTATATCAAAAAATATTTCGGCAATCAACTGCATAAGTATGCTTTCAGTGTTTTTGCCAAATCCCTCAATCGGTAAATTGTTCTTTAAAACGCCGGCGAATATGATTGATTTTAGTCACAACATATGGTAAATTATATGTGGTGAATCTATTATTCAAATCAGGAGGTAGAAATATGAAAGTTTTAAAGAAATCTGCGGTGATATTATTAGTGATGATACTGCTTTTATCTTCACTTGCATCTGTAAATGCAGCAGAAACAGGCTCTATGTCAGGCTCTGAGAGCGGCAAGTGCGGCGAAAACCTTACTTGGAAGCTCGATGACCTCGGCAGACTTACCATAAGCGGCAACGGCGACATGGAAGTATACGATTATGAGTCGGATATGCCGTGGTATGAATTTAAAAGTGATATAAAATCGCTCGTTATAGAGGACGGAGTTACGAGTATAGCGGAAGGCGCTTTTTACTACTGCGATAACCTTAAAGAGATAAGCATAGGCAACGGCATAAAAACCATAGGTTACGACACGTTCTATTGTTGTGAAGCGCTTGAAATATTAAAGCTCGGTACAGGAATAGAAGAAATAGGTGAAGAGGCGTTTTCATGGTGCGAAAAGCTTGAAAGCGTCACTTTTCCCGAAGGTTTAAAAAGCATTGGCGTAAGCGCATTTGATTACTGCCAACAGCTTAAGGATATAACTTTACCCGCAAGCGTTGAAGAAATAGGCGACCGTGCGTTTAGTTGTTGCTATGCAATGGAAAATATAAACGTTGATGATAAAAATGAAGCTTTTTGCAGCGAAAACGGTATTTTATATAATAAGGATAAGACAATATTGCTTGCTTACCCCGGGGGCAAACAAGATATTTCTTTTAATATTCCCGAAAGCGTAACAAGCATCGCAAAGGGTGGATTTTCCGGAAACAATATTGTTGAAAACGTTGTGTTTCCCTCAGGACTTAAAAGCATAGGAGAAGAAGCGTTTGTCAACTGCTATTCGATCAGGGGATTCGATATACCTGCAAGCGTTGAAACCATAGAATATTCGGCGTTTTCGTGGGAAAGCGGACTTGAATACATAAACGTAGACGAAAATAACAAGAATTATTGCTCAATTGACTGCGTACTATTTAACAAGAGCAAAGAAGATTTGATATGTTATCCTGCAAACAAAGAAGCCGAGACATATTCAATTCCAAACGGAGTAATAAACATATGTGATGAGTCATTTATAAACAGTAATTTGAAAAGCGTAACAATACCCGAAGGCGTAAAAAG